>NZ_JBSFNS010000066.1:0-44340 GCF_053587275.1 Amycolatopsis sp. NPDC003676 | reverse complement strand
TCGCCGAGCGAAGACTTGTACGCGATCTTCGCCGGGCGAGAGTCGGGCGCGACGCCCATATAAGCGTCAGCCGTGTACGGCGCGAGGTCCGCGATAGCGGGAAAACCGTGCTGCTGCGCCGGATCGTCGAGGAGTGCGCACTGCGCGGGGTGTCGGCGATCGTGCCGGTTCGCGTCAGGCGTCGAGTTTCTGGTGTCCCGCATCGTAACTGCGCAACGCAGCGCCGACGGCCGCGGCGACGGTGATCTCGTAGACCTCGTCCTCCTGGTATTTCGTGGCCAGCTCGGCGAAATCGCCATCGGTAAGCCGGTAGGACGCGTCACGGACCTTCGCCGCGAACGGCTGCAACGGCGCGGGCAAACCGTCTCCGGTCGCCGCTGCGCCGCGAAGCGCCTGATCGGTCACTGCAGGTGCGCTGAACACGGAATACCGCATGTTCTCCACCGGATCCTCGTGCGTCCCCGCCGGACCACCAGCGAGCAGGAAGCCCGGGAACCGGTACCCGAACCGGTGCAGCGCACGGGTTCCGCTCTCCAGCTGACCTTCGCGAAGCACGAAACCGAACGCGTTCGCGAGCCGGTTCACGACGTTCCACACCAGATTCACCCGCAAGGCCTCGCGAATCGCCCCCGGAGGAAGATCCGGCAGCACGATCTCGTCCGGCTTCAGCGTGACAGTCTCCAGAAACGCCCGAATGGTGCGCACTTCCGGGCGTGCCGCCTCAGGCCGCAAGGGATCGATCTCGCCGTGTCCGGCGATCCGGGTCAGCTCCTCGTGCGAGTCGACGCAGAACGGGCACTCGTGCAGCACCGCCGTTGACATCGCGAGAAACTCGCGTTCCCCGGCTGTCCAGTACGACGGGCCGCGCATCGCCGGAGCGGTGAGATCCAGCAACGGCCGGGTGAGAAAGCCGGGACGGTACAGCAGCATCTTCACGATGTCCGGCGGCTGCTTCGACGTGATCGACAGGAACATCTTGGCCCGCAGGCGATGCCCGTTGTCGAGAATGGACAGTCTCATCAGGACTCCAAGGTGGCTAAGCGGCCCGCGAGGAATCGCCGGTCGGCTGGGTTGGCGGCGAGTTCGTGCGCGCGCCGGTACGCGGCCGTCGCCTCGGTGGTACGGCCGAGACGACGGAGCAGATCGGCGCGCGCGGCGTGCAACAGGTGGTACTGGTCAAGGCCTTCGATACAGTCGATGAGCGCCAGCCCTTCCGACGGGCTCGTGGCCATGGCGACCGCGACGGCGTGGTTCAACGCGACCACCGGTGAAGGATTCGTTTCGGACAACCGGCGATACAGCCCAGCGATCGCCGCCCAGTCCGTGTCCGCCGCGGAACGAGCCTGAGCATGCTGGACGGCAATGGCGGCCTGCAGCTGATACGGCCCCACCATCTCGAAGCGCAGCGCGCGATCCAGCAGTCCGATCGCCTCGGCGATTTCCCCGTGGTCCCAACGGCTTCGATCCTGGTCTTCGAGCAGTACGACGTCGCCGTCCGGCGTATACCGGGCGGCGGCGCGCGAATCGTGCACGAGCAGCAGCGAAACCAGGCCGAGCGCTTCCGGTTCGTCCGGCATGAGCGTCGCGACCAGCTTCGCCAGCCGGATCGCTTCCTGGTGCAGCTCATGATCTCCGAAAACGGTGTAGCCTTGAGTGAAGATCAAGTACACCACCGCCAGAACCCCGGACAGCCGCTCGGACAGCAGATGATCGGGCGGGACCGCGAGGCTGATCCCGGCGTCGCGGATCTTGCGTTTGGCCCGCACCAGCCGCTGCGCCAGCGTCGCCTCGCTGACCAGGAACGTCCGCGCGATCTGCCCGGCGGTCAGCCCGGCCACCGCCTGCAGCGTCAACGCGACCCGCGCCTCCTCGGCGAGCGCGGGATGGCAGCAGGTGAAGACCAGGCTGAGCCGTTCGTCGCCGATCTCGAGCAGGCGTTTCCCGGTCGGCTCCGCACTCGTGGCCGGTTCCTCGAGTTGAGCGAGCTTCTCCAGGCCGCGGCGGGCACGCCGGAGCCGGTCGATCGCGCTGTTGCGGGCGGCGGTCAGCAGCCACGCCACGGGGTCGTCCGGCGGCGCGTCGCCCCACTTGCGCAGGGCGAGCGCGCACGCGTCCTGCAGCGCGTCCTCGGCGAGTTCGAAGTCGCCGAGGACGCGGACCAGCGCCGCGAGCATCCGGGCCCGGTGCTCGCGGTAGGTCTCCCGCAGCAACGCCGAGGTCATGCCTGGCGGGACAGCCCGGGCACGGCGGCGACCGGACGCACCTCGACGGTGCCGACCGCGGCCATCGGGCACAGCGCGGCCAGTTCGAGGGCCTCGTCGAGATCGCGGCAGTCGAGGACGTAAACGCCGCCGAGATGCTCGTGGGTCTCCAGGAACGGCCCGTCGGTGACGAGCGTCTTCCCCTCGCGGACGCTGACCGTGGTGGCGGTGTGCTCGCCCTGCAGCGGATGTTCGGAGACGAAGGCCCCGCGCCGGCGGCATTCGTCGGCGAACGCGTTCACCCTGGCCAGCGCGTCCGGGAAGGCCGGATCGCCGGGTTCGGGACGGTCGCAGTTGTAGATCACCAGCAGGTACCGCATGTGTCCTCCGAGAGCCGGTCCGACGTTGTCGTAATGGAAGACGAATGCGTCGACCGTAACTCGACAGGACGGGCCGGGCTTCCCGGAAAACGGAGAACGGCGGGCCCGGGGGAGCCCGCCGTTCTCTTCAGGAAGGGGTCAGCCCTTCTGCCACAACGCTGGCGCGTTGGGCGGTTCCCAGCCCTGCTGGGCGGTGTGGCCTTGCAGGCACACGTAGGTGACCCCGTTGTAGGTGACGCGCGTACCGGCGGGGTACGCCTTGCCAGTGGCCCAGGACGTCCCTCCCGGCTGCCCGGTCGGCGGTCCCGTGGTCGGTCCGCCGGTCGGCGTCTGCGCGACGTTCAGCACGAAGTCGAACGCCGCCTCCTTGGCGTTGTTCGGGGCGTCGCGGACCGTCATGAGCAGCCGCGGGTCGAAAATCGTGTCGGTGTTGTTCCGCGGCTCGCCGGGGAAGTACAGCTGCGTCGTCAGGATCGGCTCGTTGGGGGCCTGCACCTTGACGTGGATGTGCCGCGTCCGGCCGGGGTAGAGGCCGGGCACGATCGTCGTCAGCTTGAACTCGCCGAGGTCGTTCGTGTACTGGTGGCCGCGGAAGTTGTAGCCGACGTTGTCGTACGCGCCGTTGTCGTCCGCCTGCCAGAAGTCCAGCAGCGCGCGGGCGATCGGCTGGCAGGCCGTGCCGAAGACGTACCCGCTCACGGTCAGCCGCGTGCCCGGGGTGCTCCCGTCGACGAGCACGCTGCGCTCGGGCGAGCCCGGCGTGAAGTACGGGCCTTCGGTCTGGTCGATGGTCGGCTCGTCGCCGTCGTGGCAGTACGGGGTCGGCTCGACCTTCTGCCCGCCCGCGAAATTCGTGCGGGCGAGCGCGGGTCCGCCGACGAGCGCGACCGGCGCGGCGACTCCGGCGGCCAGCGCGGCCTTCAGCACTGTCTTGCGGCTGAACTTTCTTTCTTCGTCCATGCCTGCTCCTCGGTGGGGGCTCGGGATTCCCCTCGACGGTAGGGAGGAGATCAGCCCGCAGCGATGGACGGAGTCATGCAGTCGTGGTGAATCTTCGGGGCGGTGTCGCCGGTGCGGCGGAATCCGCCGGGGCTCAACCCGGTTTCGCGCCGAAAGAACCGACAAAAGTAGGCTGGATCGGCGAATCCGACGCGGCTCGCCACCTGCCGCACGGACAGATTCGTCCGCAGCAGGAACCGTTTCGCCTCCTGCGTCCGCGCTTCGCGCACCAATTCCGCCGCTGTCCGCCCGGTTGCCGCCTTGACGGCCTCGGTGAGGTAGCCGGGAGTGACGCCGAGCCGTTCGGCGTGCGCGCGCACCGACCACAGTCCCAGCTCGGATTTTTCCGCCTGCTGCGCGAATTCCGCCGCTACCGCGCGGGCGCGCGCGGGTGCGGGCGCGGGCGGAATGCCGGGAAGCCTTCCGGCGCGCACGATCAGCACGTGCAGCAGCGCGCGCAGCACGGATTCGCCGTCCTCGCCGCCGCGCCGGAATTCCTCCTCGAGTTCCGCGATCAGCCGCGCGGTGCGGTCGTGCTCGGTCCTGTCCAGCTGCAGCCACGGCCGTTCCCGCAGCCTGCGCAGGGTTTCCCGGTCGGCCGGATGGTCGAAGAGGAAGTCGTCGGTGAACAGCACGACCGATCCGGTGAGCTCGCTCGCCTCCCAATGGTGCACCTGGCCCGGCGTGACGACGCCGAGGTGCGGCGGGCTCAGTTCCCACCGCGTCAGGTCGACCACGTGCGCGCCGGTTCCTCCGGTGACGAGCACGATCTCGTAAAAGGTGTGCCGGTGCGGGAATTCCGCCCGCGACAACGGTCCCACCGCGTCGAAAGAGCCGACCGCGAACGGCACCGCGTCGGGCGCGGGCACCTCGAGCCGGTGCAGTGGAAGTTCACCGGTTTTGACCGGTCTGCAGCACATTCCCGGGGGCACCGTCGTCCCTCGCATCAGTCCGTCCTTTTCGCCGGTTTCGGAACGAAAAGTCTAGACCAATTCCCGGGCAGATACCTCCGACGGAAGTATCAGTAACTCGGTGGAGTGACACTGACGAGGAATCGGGCGGTGGTCCGGCCGTCGTTGCGGAAGCGGTGCGGGATGGCCGAATCGAAGTGGCAGCTGTCGCCGGTCTTGAGCACGTGCGTCTGCTCGCCGACCTGGACGGTCAGCCGTCCGGCGATCACCACCACGCATTCCTCGGACGGATGCGAACGCAGTTCGTCGGACGAGACGCCGCCGGGTTCGAGCACGCCTTCGAGCACTTCGAGCTTCGCGCCGCCCGGCGACGCGCGGGTGTAGGTGATCGCGTGGTGCGGCGAGGAGATCCGGTAGCGGTCGTCGTGCCGGATCACCGCGACGGTTTCCTCGTCCGGCTCCTGGAACAGGCTGAACAGCGGGATGTCGAGCACCTCGGCGATGCGCCGCATGGTTTCCAGGCTCGGGTCGGTCACGCCCCGCTCGACCTGGCTGATCAACCCGGTCGACACTCCCGCCTGGTCGGCAAGCTGGCGCACGGTCAGCCCGCGCAGGGTGCGGAACTCGCGGATCCTCGTCACGGTCACCCGATCATTATCATCGAATGGCGCTCCGGCGCAGGTCACCGGCCTCCGCGGGTCCCGCTGGGCGGTCCCCGGCCCCGACTTCGATCGCCGTTCGCGACGGCGGCCGGGTCACTAGGCTGACCGCCACCGTCACGATCAGGTTGACGACGAGCGCGGGCAAGCCGACGACGGTTCCGGGCGGCATCGTGTGCGCGACGAGCGACCCCAGCGCGGGCACGCCGACGATCAGCCCGCCGCACAACGCACCCGCCGCGAGTCCTGGTGCGGTGACCCGTCGCCACAGCATCGAGAGGAACAGCGCGGGCGCGAGTTGCCCGACGGCGCTGTACACGTTGGTCATGATGCTCAACAGTTTTTCGTTGCTGTGCGCCACAAGAAGTACGGAAAGCGCAGTGAAAACGAGAACGCCCACGCGCATCGCAGTCAGCGACGAGGCCCATTTCTTCGAGCGGGCCCCGAGCACATTGCGGGTGAACAGGCTGCTGGCCGCGAGCACAAGCACGGCGGTCGGCACGAGCGCGACGAGAATGCCCGCGCCGCCGAGCGGCCCGATGACCCATTCCGGATACTTCTCGCGCACGAAAATCAGCAGCGACGCGTTGGCCTGCTTGTCGGTCAGCTTCGGCAGCGCGAGCACCGCGGCGAGCGCGATCATCACGATCAGGACGTAGAACAGCGAATACAGCGGCTGGACCACCTGATTGCGGCGGATCGTCGCGACGTCTTTCGCGCTGTAGGACACCTGGAACATGTGCGGCAGCGCGAACGAGCCCAACGGCGTGAGCAGCAGGAAGCTCATCCACCACCAGGTGTTCGTCGCGGTCGATCCATGAAGGCCGGGCAGCGTCGCGCCGCTCGGATGCGCTTGCTTCATCGCGTCGAACACGCCCATTGGCCCGCTCGCCCCGGCCGCGTTCGCCGCGCCGATGGCGACCACGAGCAGGATCGCGATCAGCAGCACGTCCTTGACGATCGCGGTGAACGCGGCACTGCGCATCCCGCCGACCAGCACGAACCCCGCGACCAGCACGCCGCCGGCGATGACGTAGACCAGCGACGGGACCTCGCTGCCGAACAGACTCGCCAGGATCAGGCTCAGCCCGGTCAACTGGACCTGGGCGTACAGCAGCAGCGCGACGATGCCAAAAACGGCGACCAGTCCGCCGAACCAGCGGGCTTCGAAGCGGGTGGTGAAGTAGTCCGCCATGGTGACGAGACCGTGCTGCTTGCCAGCGCGCCAGATCTTGGGCACCACCCAATAGCCGACGGCGGCGGTCAGCACGACCGTGCCGAGCACGTAGAACCCGGGCGCGCCGTTGCTGAACACACCTTGCGAGGCACCGAGCAGGGCGAACGTGGTGAAGGTTTCGCCGACCAGCAGGAACCAGAAGAGCCAGGTGCCGAACCGGCGTCCGCCGACGGACCATTCCTGCAGATTCATCGCCCGTCCGCGCGCGGCGGCGACGGTGCCCCAGACGATCGAGCCGACCGCGATCAGGAGAGCGAGCGCCAGTGCCATCGCTACACCCGGTCCAGCTCGCCGCGGCGGCGGTCGATCGCGTAGACGAGACCGATCGCGCCGGAGCCGATCAGCACGCCCGCGGTCATCCACACCAGCAGGAACGGGATCGAGCCGAAGACGTAGTCGATCCGGTTCACCAGGGGAATCGCCGCGACGCACCACGCGAACGGGACGACGAGCAGAAGCCAGTGCCAGCGGCGTTTTCTTGATCGGGCCATTGATCGCTCCTCAGCTACCCACGTCGCTGTGTTCAGCCTGGATGAATGGCCATCAGTGTGAGCGATGACTTGTGTCGCGTCAATGACGACGATCGGGTGGACGCAAGAGAGGCTTGCGCAGTGGAGGTGCTGACTGTTCACTGTGGCTAATGGCAGCTCAACGCATCTCCGCGGAGGCAGGCATGATTTTCACCGCCGCACGACTGCTGACCGACGCGTCCGCCCCGCTGATCCACGACGCCGCCGTGGCCGTCTCGGACGGCGTAATCACCTATGCCGGACCAAGGAATTCCGCCCCTGCTGGCGACGCTGCCGATCTCGGCGACGTCACCCTGCTGCCCGGCTTGATCGACTGTCATGTCCACCTCTGCCAGGACCCAGGTTCCGGCGAAGTCACCCTGGAAATGTCCGCCGACGACGATGCGCTGAGCCGCCGGATGGTCGCCAACGCACAACGATTGCTGGACGCGGGCGTCACCACCGCGCGCGACCTGGGCGCACCCGGCACCCTGGGCACCCGCGTACGAGATTTCCTCGCTGCCACACCGGAAGCCACCCCGCGAATGCTCGCGGCGAACGCGCCGATCACTGTCACCGGCGGCCACGCCGCGTCCATGGGCGGCATCGCGGACGGCGTCGACCAGGTCCGCGCTTTGGTGAAACAACACTTCGATGACGGCGTCGACCTGATCAAAGTCATGACCACCGGCGGCTTCATGACGCCCGGAAGCCACCCGTCGGAAGCGCGCTACACCGTGGACGAGCTAGCCAACTTGGTGTCTGAAGCGCACTCTCGCGGGTTGCCGGTCACGACGCACGCTCTCGGCGTCGAAGGCATCGAACGAGCCGTACTCGCTGGTGTCGATTGCATCGAGCATTGCGGCTGGGTCACCCGTACTGGCACCGAATTCGATCCGCGGATCGCCAAGATGATCGTGGCGCGCGGCATCGCCGTCAGCCCGACCATGAACACCGCTTGCACCGCAGCGGATTACATGTGCCCGTGGGACGAACGCGACGCCGTCGTCGGCAACCTCCGCGCGCTGATTTCCTTGGGTGCCACCATTGTCGCTGGAACCGACGCCGGAATCCCGTTAGTCCACTTTGAACGCTACGCCGACTGCCTGGACACCTTCGCCGAAGCCGGAATGACTCCCCGGCAAGCAATCGCCAGCGCTACCTCGGTGGCCGCCCGCGTCTGCGGCTTGGCAGACGTAACCGGTCGCTTGGTACCCGGATTCCGCGCCGACCTCATCGCGGTGGACGGCGACCCAACCGAGTCTTTAGCGACCCTGCACCACCCCCGTTTCGTCATGGCTGACGGCCGCCGCCACGAAGTCCGCAGCACTGACCTGGGCACCGGTGACTCCGCGGCCAGGGACCGCATCCGCCGGAACCTCGAACAGGGCGCCGGGCGATGACCGGCACCGCCTGTGCGCTCAGCTCAGCCCGGCTCAGCTGCGGGAGCGGAGCCAGACCGCTGCCTCCGCTGGAACGACGTCGAGTGACCTCGCGCCCCGCGTGAAGACCCGCCCGTCTCGTGATTGACTGGCCAGCATGGCCGTACTTCCGCATCCGGGCGCTCGGGGTCCGCAGTGACCTCCGAACCGGCCGCGGCCACCCGTCCGCGCAATCGCAAGCAGCTCATCGTCGAAGCGGCGGGCCGGGCCTTCAGCGAACGCGGCTACCACGCGGCGTCCATGGAAGAGATCGCCGCCGCCGTCGGAATCACCGCGGCGGCGCTGTACCGGCACTTCCCGAACAAGTACGCCCTGTTCACCGAATGCGCCAACGTGATGGCAGACCGACTGGTCGCCGCCCTGGACGCAGTCCCCGCGGATGCCCCCGCAGACGACGTTCTCCGCCCGCTGGCCCGCGTCACGGTCGCCCACCGGGAGTCCGGCGGCCTGTACCGCTGGGAGGCCCGCTACCTCGACCGAGCGGACCGGCGCGTCCTGAGCGCCAAATTCGCCCACGTCGTCGCGCGCGTGACCGACGTGGTGCAGCCGTCGCCGGACGCGGACCTCCGCGCCGTAGCCGCACTCGGCGCGATCGGCTCGATCACGATGCACCACACGTCGATCGCCCACCACCGCGCCGAAAACCTGCTGACCGAATCCGCTCTGCGCCTGACCGCCGCAACGGCCGCCGTGCCCGCGCCGTCGGTCTCGCTGCCCACCCAGCCCGTCCCGCGAACCCGCCGCGCGCAAATCCTCGCCGCCGCCGTCCCGCTGTTCGAGCGCGACGGATTCGCCACCGTCACCAACGCCAGAATCGCCGAGGCCGTGGGGCTGGTTCCTTCTGCCCTCTACCGCCATTTCCCCAACAAAGCCGAAATCCTGGCCGCCGCCTGCCTGCAAGCCGCCGGACTCCTGTCGCAAGCCGTAGAGCAAAATCTCCGCGGCATCACCGGCGCGGAAGCCTTGCCCGTCCTGGCCGCGACCTACGTGGCCTACAGCTTCGAGCACACCGCCCTGACCAACGTCGCCGCCGCCGAACTAGGCGGTCTCCCGGCGGCGTTGCAACGCCCGCTGAACCTCGCCCAGCGCGAGCACATCGCCGTCTGGGAACAACAACTCCGCCTGGCCCGCCCGGATCTGGACGCACACCAAGCCCGCGTGCTGGTGCACGCGGGCTTCGGCGCGGTAGTCGAAACCGGACGGCGGCTGCGATGGGAGGACACCCCCGGCCACCGCGCCGCCGTCACCGGTTTTCTGCTGAGCGCGCTGGGACTCTAAGCACCCGGCCGATTCGCCGTGGGCAGCGTGATCGGTGTCTGTGTTGGCGACGTCCCGTTGTTGAGGTACAGCATCGAAATGCCGCGCACGAACTGATCGAAGAGATAGAAACTGCCCGGCATGATCTTGGACGCCCCCTCCCTGAACGCGACATACGCTGGCCACTCGATCCGGATCAGTGCTGCCTGCGCGTAATCGCGGGGGAGTCCGAGCCAATCGCCCATCTGGTCGTTGAGGAGATACCGCACGAGTTCATTGACGAACCCGGAATCGAGCCCGAGCGTCGGCTTTTCGATATACCCGAGCAACGTCTTCGCCAGACTGACCCCTTCGTCAGTCGGCCCGAGCACCGGCCACAACATCTGCTGCGCCTGCGCTTCCGCGTCCGCCCACGTCTGCGGGATGAACTGCTCCTGCACGCCAAGCAGATGCAGTGCGACCTGCCAAGCATGCAGATCCGCGTCCTGCTCGGCGGTCGACAACGCGATGTTCCACTTCAGCATGTTGCTGCGCGCGAACGTCGCCACCGAATGGAACGTCCGCAAAATGTCACCATTGCTGATCGGCTTAGGCTGATCCGCTCCGTCCTGGTACTTCGCCGACGTCGGCAGCAAATTCCGCACCACTGCATGCACTAGGCGAGTCTTGTTGGCCGTAACGACGAAATGCCCGTCCGGCGCCCAAGCCTTGGAATTATGCAGGTCGTACCCGAAGGTGAACGTCTTGGCCGCCCGCTGCTTCATATCCGCGCCGCCAGCCGACCAGTAGACCGCCCGCGCCTCCCGCGGAATGACGGTGCTCATGATCCCGCTGCCCAGCGTCTCCGAGACGAACAGATAACTGCTCAACCGGGTATAAAGCTTCTCCGACGCAGCAAGCTTGGCCGGATCCGCCCATGACGGCAGTTTGTTGACCTGCCGCAGATACGCGACCAGATAGTCCGGCATGCCAGCAGGCAACGGCGCGTTGTTGTCGATCCAGCCCTGCCAAGCCGTATTGACCGCCGGAATCTTGCCCTCTTTGAGCAACGCCGCGGCGACCGCGTCCGCTGTGTCGTCCCAGACCTGGAACGGATCGGCCCCCGTCCCGCTCCCGGCGATCGACCCCTTGCCCGACCACGCCCACGCAGTGCCGGTGGTGCCGGCCATGCCCGCGATGCCCAACGCCGCGCCGAGGGTCAGCACCTTCCTTCTGCTGAGATTCTCCATGTACTTGTCTGCCTCTCTGGTAGGCGTCGTTGCCATCCCATCACCGGCCAGGGGCTGCTCGCCGCCCCGTGTCGACAGTCTCGGAAGAAGTGATTTCTCATTAACATAACGGCGCCGGTCGGCTGGTGGCAAGAGGTGTCGCCGTTCCGGATCAACGCCCAGCGCGGTTTGCGGTGTGCACGCCGGTTTGTGACACTCGACGACTGTGAGTGATTCGGCAGCGCGGGAACCGGCTCCGATCCCGCCGGAGTTTCCGCCGGTGGTGTACGTGCCCTGCGCCGAGCACGTGGAGGAGATCGCGGACGCCCGGCCGGTGCTGCGGCGGACGAAAGAGGGCAAGGTCGCCCTCTTCGCGTACTCCGCGCTCGACCGGCTTTTCGAGGGGTGCGGAGCAGGGCAGCCATGGATTCTGCTCCCGGTGCGGGCCATGGAACCGTTGCGGGAGTCGCAGGGCTTCGACCTGGTGCTGCTCGACGTGTTCATCCCGCCGGAGCACCGCCTCGAGCACGCGGGAGGGAGCGAGTATCGGTAGGGGATACGAGCTCGGACCGGGGGTGCTCGACGGCATCCGGGGCCAGCTGAGCGACGCTCGCGGCCAGGTCGAAGGACTGTCCGGCTCCGTTCCGCAAGACGTCGACGCCGGGCTGCTGACCGGCCCGCTCGACGCGGCGCTCTCGAGTCTGGTCGAAAGCGCGGCGCAATTCTCGACGGCGCTCGGCGGAGTCGCCGACGATGTCGAGACCGGGAAGAAGGACTACGAACGCGCCGAGGCCGACGCGCAGGACCAGCTGCCGAAGCCGGGCGGGGGTGCCTGATGCCGATAGAGACCAAGGTGGACGGCGATCCCGGCAGCATGCGTGCCGCGGCGAATTGGCTGAGACAAGATCTTTCGCAAGCGATTCACCGCGCGAACGACCAGGTGTACGGCGCGCGGAACAGCGCCGCGAGCGGCCTTCGGGGCGAGGCGGCCGATCAATTGCGGCAGAAGCTGACGACAGGCGGCAGGCAGGCCGACGACTTCGCGGAAAGCGTTTCCTCGGTGGCACAGAAGGTGGATGCCGCTGCCGACGTCTTGCAGCAGGTGCAGACCGACCTGGGGCGAATCCGCTCGGACGCCGCCAGCGCCGGGTTGTCCGTGACGGGAACGGTCATCCAAGATCCCGGGCAGTCTGGCTCAGCCGGGGATCACCAGGCCAAGGCCGACGCGTACCAGAAGGCCAGCGCCGAGGCGGAGGACGCGCGCCGCCGGTGGAAACAGCAGGTCGAGCAGCGGTCTCAGGACTTTCAGAACACCAAGAACAAGACCATTTTCACGCTCGCCGGTTTCGGGGTCACGGGCGGGACGGAAGCGGCCAAGGTGCACCAGTCGATCCTCGAGAAGGATTCGACCGAGCTGCGCACTCGCGCCGCGCAATCCCTCAAGCATGCGGAAGCCATCGGCGGGGCCGATCCGAAGGGCTTCTACACGAACATCGACGCCGCAGCGGCGGACACCGCGGCTGCGGACAGCCAAGCCGCGCGAGCCGCGAAGTTCGGCAAGACGCTCACCCGGGTCGGCAACGTCGGCGGCGGCGCCTTGGCACTCGGCGGGATCGCCTACGACATCTCGCACGGCAAACCCGTGGCACAGGCGGTGACGTCCGGCGCGGCGGGGTTCGGCGCGTCGATCGCGACCGGGGCCGCGGTCGGCACCGTGATCGGCGGTCCGGTCGGCACCGCGGTGGGCGCGGTCGCGGGAACGGTGGTCGGCGCGTTCACCTCCGGCGCGGTGGATTCGGTGTTCAAGCACGGCGGGCACGTCGGATCGGCGATCGACGACGGGATCAAAGCGGTCGGGGACACCGGGAAAGCGGTGGGGTCGCTCGCATCGGACGCAGGCAGCGGGGTGAAACATGTCTGGGACTCGATCTTCTGATCACCTGACGGTTCCGGAGGCGTGGGCCGCCGGACCGGCCGGCCGGTACCGCAACGCACTGGCCATCCTGATGCTGCTGACGCTGGCGGCGGCGGCGATCAGCGTGTACCTGTACACCGGCGGAAGGTGGATGGCCGGAACCGGCGCGGCGTGGTTCACGGTGCTGCTGGCCGTTTTTGTCTACGTCGGCACGGACGCCCGGTTGCGCCAGAAGCCGACGGGATCGGCTGTGACCACAACGGTGACCGCGCAAGGACGGCCCGCGACTGAACTGAGCTATTCGGCGGTGCAGTTCTCGGGCTACCTGTTCATCCTGTCCTGGATCGCGTTCGGCCTGTTCCTGTTCGCTGTTCTCGCGCACGGTTCGGACGACCCGACGGTGCGGAACGCGACGATCCCGTTCGCGGTCGCGGGCGTGCTGATCCTGACTTTCCCGGCGGTCGTCGCCCTCGGCTGGTTCCGCCGAGGGCGGATTCTCCTGACCGCAGAAGGCATTTACCAGCGCGGGTGGACGTTCGAGTCGTTCCTGCCGTGGTCGGCGATCACGTCGATCCAGCCGTACTTCCTCGACGGGCCGGAGATCTGGGTCGCGGCCGGGAAAAACGAGCGACAGTGGCAGCGCAAGCAATTCACCCGCTGGTGGCGCCAAGACCGGCTGCCCGAGGACCCGGTGCTCCAAATCCCGGCCAAGAACCTCGGCGTCGACGCCACCTTCGCCTACCACCTGCTCGGCTACTACTACCTGCATCCAGCCAGCCGGACCGAACTCGGCAGCACGCTCGCCGTCGACCGGGCACGGCAGGCGAATTTCTGAGCTTGTTCAGGCACAACAGCCCTCGGGTTTGGCGGCATCGTCGGACGTGCAGCACGCGGTGTTGTCCGATCCGAACGTCTGCGAATCCGCCTTGACGGTGTAAACCTCCCACGGTTCCCGGCCCGGACCGTGCACCCACACCTTGTCCTGCACGGCGTAGCAGCAGGTGGTGTTGTCCTCGGGCAAAGTCTCCAAGCCTTCCCCAGTGAGGCGCTTGCTGGCCGCGTTGACGTCGTCCGTCGACTCGACCTCGACGCCGAGGTGGTCCAGGACGGTGTCCTGTCCGGGCTCGCCCTCCAGGAGCACGAGCTTGAGCGCGGGTTCGGCGACGGCGAAGTTGGCGTATCCCGGCCGGAGTTTGGCTGGCTCGGCACCGAACAGCTTCGAGTAGAAGTCGATCGAACCAGCAAGGTCTCCGACCCGCAGGGCGAGCTGAACTCGGGACATCTGTCCTCCTTGAATAGATGGTTGTCAAAACAGCAGGCGGCTAGATTGCTCTCTAGATAGAAGCCTGTCAAGATAGACAGATGTCGAAACAACTCGTGCTAGCGGCGATCAGCGCCTGCTGTTCCCCGTTGGCGCGCGAGCCGCTGACGGCTGACCAGGCCGTGGAGCTGTCGAAGCTGTTCAAGGCGATGTCCGACCCGGTGCGGCTGCGGCTGTTGTCGCTGATCGCGTCCCACGCCGGCGGGGAGGCGTGCGTGTGCGACTTGACCGACGCGTTCGACCTGACCGGCCCGACGATTTCCCACCACCTGAAGGTGCTGCGCGAATCCGGCCTGATCACCGGGGAGCGGCGCGGCACCTGGGTCTACTACCGGGTCCACCCCGAAGTGCTGGCCCGGCTCTCGGCCGTGCTGGTCCCGGGCGGCGCGGAGGCACTGGCGTGACGGCGGAAACGGGCGTCGTCGGCAAACTGTCCACTTTGGACCGGTTCCTGCCGGTGTGGATCGGCGTCGCGATGCTGGCGGGATTGCTGGCCGGCCGATGGATTCCCGGCCTTGGCGAGGTCCTGAACGCGGTGCGGGTCGACGGGATCTCCCTGCCGATCGCGCTCGGGCTGCTCGTGATGATGTACCCGGTGCTGGCGAAGGTCCGCTACGACCGGCTCGGCAGCGTGACCGGCGACCGGCGGCTGCTGTGGCCGTCGCTGGTGCTGAACTGGCTGATCGGCCCGGCACTGATGTTCGCGCTGGCCTGGCTGCTGCTGCCCGACCTGCCGGAATACCGGACCGGGCTGATCATCGTCGGCCTCGCCCGGTGCATCGCGATGGTGATCATCTGGAACGACCTGGCCTGCGGCGACCGGGAAGCCGCCGCCGTGCTGGTCGCGCTGAACTCGGTGTTCCAGGTCGTCATGTTCGGCGTCCTCGGCTGGTTCTACCTCGCCGTGCTGCCCGGGTGGCTAGGCCTGCCGCAAGCCGGGTTGAGTGTTTCCGCGTGGCAAATCGCCAAGAGCGTGCTGGTGTTCCTGGGCATCCCGCTGCTCGCCGGGTACCTGTCCCGCCGGTTGGGGGAGCGCGCGAAGGGCCGCACCTGGTACGAATCCCGGTTCCTGCCGAAGGTCGGCCCGGTCGCGCTGTACGGGCTGCTGTTCACCATCGTGGTCCTGTTCGCGTTGCAGGGCGACCAGATCACCAGTCGCCCGCTCGACGTCGCCCGGATCGCGGTGCCGCTGTTGGTCTACTTCGGACTCATGTGGGCCGGTTCCTACGCGGTCGGCAAGGCGGTCGGCCTGTCGTACGAACGGACCACGACGCTGGCATTCACCGCCGCGGGCAACAACTTCGAACTCGCCATCGCCGTCGCGATCGCCACTTTCGGCGCCACGAGCGGACAAGCGCTCGCCGGAGTCGTCGGGCCGCTCATCGAAGTCCCGGTCCTGGTCGCGCTGGTCTACGTGTCTCTCGCGCTTCGACGCCGCTTCACCGCCGTGCCCGTGGAGGTTTCGCCATGACCATCCCTGAAGTGCTCTTCGTCTGCGTCCACAACGCCGGACGCTCGCAAATGGCGGCCGGGCTGCTGCATCATCACGCGCGCGGCAGGGTTGCCGTCCGCTCTGCCGGATCCGCGCCCGCCGACACGGTCAATCCCGCCGTGGTCGCGGTGATGGCCGAACTCGGCATCGACCTGTCCCGCGAATTTCCCAAGCCCCTGACCACCGACGGCGTGCGCTCGGCCGACGTCGTAATCACCATGGGCTGCGGCGACGCTTGTCCCGTGTTCCCCGGCAAGCGTTACCTCGACTGGCAGTTCGACGACCCGGCGGGCCTTCCGGCCGAGCAGGTCCGCCCCATCCGGGACGAGATCGACCGGCGGGTCCGGGCCTTGCTCGCCGAACTGGTCAGCTGACCCCTTCATCGTCTATCGTCGATGGGCGATGAAGGAGGGTGTCGTGCTGGATCGTGCCGTCGCGGAGACCTACGCCGGATGGTTCCGCGCGCTCGCGGATCCGACGCGCGTCCAGATCCTGCACCTGATCGCTTCAGCGGGCCGTCCGCTGCCGGTCGGCGAGATCGTCGAGCAGGTGAGCGTGAGCCAATCGACGGTCTCGGCGCATTTGAAGATCCTGACCGAGGCCAGGTTCGTCCTGGTGCAACCGCACGGCACCGCTCGGTTGTACCAGGTCAACAGGCAGTGCTTGTCCTGCTTCCCCAGTGCGGCCGACGTCGTCATGGGCAAGGCGGCCGTCCCCTTCGCCGACATCGTTTGCGAGGTATCGAGATGACGTCAGACCAGGACGCGATCCGGGACCGCTATGCCAATGCCGCACGCCGAGCGTTGGCGGGCGAAGCCACCGGCCTGCTGTCTGGATCCGAACGACTCGGCGCGGTGCACTACGCGGAAGAAAACGTCCCCGAAACGGTGGCAGCCACTAGTCTGGGCTGCGGAAATCCGCTTGCAGTCGCCGATCTGCGGCCCGGCGAAACTGTCCTCGACCTCGGCTCCGGCGGCGGCCTGGACGTACTGCTTTCCGCCCGTCGCGTCGGGCCGGAAGGCCGCGCCATCGGTCTCGACATGACCGATGAAATGCTCACCCTCGCCCGACGGCACGCCGCACAGGCGGGGGTCGGGAACGTCGAGTTCGTCAAGGGCACGATCGAAGCCATTCCCTTGCCGGACAACACTGTGGACGTCGTGATCTCCAACTGCGTCATCGCCCTGTCGCCGGACAAACCGGCAGTTTTCGCGGGGATCGCGCGCGTTCTGCGTCCCGGAGGCCGTCTCGGGGTGACTGACCTTCTCGCCGGGGAAACCTTGACCGACGCGGAGCGAGCTGCCGCTGACGAAGAATGTCTCGGCGGGGCACTCACGGCCGACGACTACCGAGCCTTGCTTCACTCCGCGGGCCTCGTGAACGTCGACATCCGGCGTACCCACGAGGTCGGGAACAAGCTGTACTCGGCAATCATTCGGGCGGACAAGCCGTCAGGCTGACTCGCTCACTGCCGAAGCAGCGGCCCCACTCCCGGAACCCGGATGATCTCCTCCGCGAGAAAGTCCCGCAACAGCCGCACCCGGGCCAGCTCCGCCCGCTCCGGCACGACGAGCAGATTCACCGGCAACGGCGCACAGCTGTACCCAGGAAGCACCTCCCGCAACACCCCGTCCCGAAGAAGGTCGTCCACCAACCACCGCGGCACCGGCGAGATCCCGCGCCCAGCGACGAGCGCCTCCCGCGCAGCCAGCCCGTGATCGACGCGCAACCGAGGCTCAAAGGTCGCGACGTGCGCCGCCCCCTGCGCGTCGATGAGCGTCAACTCATGGCTCTTCGCGACGCTCGTCCGCCGAATCACGTCGTGCGTCGACAGATCCTCCGGCAACTCAGGCGTCCCGCGCCGCGCGAGATAGTCCGGCGACGCGACCAGAATCTGATGCGCCACCCCGAGCGGACGCAGCCGTAGTTCGCTGTCCGGCTGAGGTCCGATCTGGATCGCGACGTCCACGCCGTCGCGGATCAGGTCGGAGCGTTCGTCGGTGAGGACGAAGTCGACGCGGATGTCCGGATAGCGGTCCTGGAAGTCGAAGATCAGCCTGCTCAGATGCATGACCCCGAAGAACGCCGAACACGAGATCCGCACCTTCCCGGACGCACCCGGCTCGACCTCTTGGCGCGCCTGCTCGACCAGCCGGAGGATCTCCGTGGCGCGGCCGTAAAACCGGCTCCCCTCCTCGGTCAGCGAAATGCTCCTGGTGGTCCGGCTGAAGACGGATACCCCGAGCGCCTCCTCCAGGTCGCTCACGTGCCGCGTGACGGTGGACTGGCCGACGCCGAGATCCCGTGCGACAGCGGAGAAGCTGCCGCTTTCGGCGACCCGGACGAACGTGCGCATGCGATCGAGCGTGACTTCTGGCTTATGCATCGGGTGAATAAATCCTCTCCGCCGACGAGGCTAAATGAATCGCCCTCCCGCGGCTACCGTGACGATATTCCGAGGGAAAGAGGCGAAAAATGCCCATGGGACCTGTGCTGGCTTGGCCGGACGGCAAGAAGGTCGCGGTGAAGATCTGCGTCGCGCTCGAGTCGTGGTCTGACGGCCATTGGCCGGTCTACGCGCCGATGGCCGCCGCGTGGCCGTTGTCCGATGTGGAGTGCCGGCACAGCATGTCGTGGGCCGAATACGGGGCGACGACGGGAGTGTGGCGGCTGCTCGAAATCCTGGACCGGCACGACCTGCCAGCCACCTTCGGCGTCAGCGGCCTGCTCGCGGAACAGCATCCCGAACCCGTGCTCGCCGCACACGCCGCCGGACACGAGATCGCGGCGCATTCCTACGCCCAGGACATCATCCCCGGCCAGCTCAGTGCCGACGCCGAAGCGGAAAACATCAGGCGCTGCACCGACATCCTGCGCCAGCTCACCGGCTCCCGGCCGACCGGCTGGCTCAGCCCGCGCGCCACCGAATCCCGCGACACGCCCGCCCTCCTCGCCGCGTCCGGCTACCTCTGGTCCGGCGACCGCAGCGACCGCGACCTGCCCTACGTCGCCGCCACCTCCGCGGGCCCCCTTGCCTACCTCATGCACAGCGACTTCACCGACGTCCGCGGCGTAATGGCAGGCCCGCGCGCATTCCGGGACCTCCACGTCGACTTCCTCGACTACCTCCTCCGCCAGCCCACGCCAGGCATCCTCAACCTGACCGTCCACGCACACGTCGGCGGACGCCCGTTGTTCGCCGACCAGTTCGACCAGCTGCTCCAGCAGATCGCCCTCCTCCGGGACGACCTCTGGATCGCCACCCACCACCAGCTGGCCGAGCACGTGCTCGACACCGAGAAGGCCGCGTCATGACCCGCACCCTCATCATCGGCGGCACCGGAGCCATGGGCAGCCGAGTCGTCGCGCGTCTCCTCGCCGACACCGACAACGAGATCACCGTCCTCACCCGCGACCCAGACTCACCCCGCGCGACCGCCTTAGCCCACGACCGCGTGCGCCTGGTCCGCGGCGACGCAGGTGACCCACGAAGCATCGAGTCCGCCCTGAACGGCGTGTCCCAAGTCTTCTGCAACACCGACTTCTTCTCCACCAAAAGCCCGCTAGCCGAGTTCACGCAAGGCACGAACATCCTCGAAGCAGCCAGGCAACACGGCGTCGAGCGATTCGTGTGGTCGTCGTTGGACAGCGCCGCGACCCTGACCAACGGACGCGTTTTCGTGCCGCACTACGAAGCCAAGGCAGCGGTCGCCGCACACATCCAACTCCACCGCTCCGAAGAAATGATGCGTCGAGAACCGGACGGCTGGTACACCGGGCACGTCTCGATCCTCGTGACTTCGCCGTACTTCGAGAACCTGCAATCCCGGCTCTCACCCTCCGCCGAGGACGCGGTGTTCACCCTCCCGCTAGGCACCGGCCGATACCCCATGATCGCCCTGGCCGACATCGCCTGGTTCGCAGCGCACATGCTGGAACATTGGCAATCCTGGGGCGCGCGCGACCTGTCCGTCTCCGCGGACAGCCTGACCGGCACCGAAATCGCCGAGACTTTCGCGCGGGTAACCGGAACCCCCGCCCGCTACCAAGACCTGCCCCTCGACGAACTCCGCACGAGCATCCCCGACGTCGGCCCCGACTACGCCGGAATGTTCGGCTTCTTCCAGCAACACGACGTCGCCGCCCATGACCGCGACCTAGCCCTGCTGCGCCGCCTCCACCCCGGCCTGATGACCTTCGAAGACTGGCTGCGCCACACCGGCTGGGACGGCAGCCGCCGCGAGGTCCAGCAATTCCGGCCCCGCGCATGACCTACACGTCCGTCCGGCCCGACCTGCGCACCGCGCTAGCCGAACTCCGAAGCGCAGGCCTATACAAGACCGAACATCACCTCACCTCGCCACAATCAGTACGGCCTGTCATCGACGGACGGGCTGTCCTGAACTTCTGCGCCAACAACTACCTAGGCCTGGCCGACCACCCCGCAGTAGTCGATGCGGCCAAACAAGCCCTGGAAACCCACGGCTTCGGAATGGCAAGCGTCCGCTTCATCTGCGGCACCCAGCCCGAACACGCCGCCCTTGAGAATCGCTTGTCAGCTTTGCTGGGCACCGACGCGACGATCCTGTACTCCTCCTGCTTCGACGCAAACGGCGGCGTATTCGCCACATTGCTAGACGAGCGAGACGCGGTTCTCTCCCACACCCTCAACCACGCCTCAATCATCGACGGCATCCGCCTTTCGAAAGCGCGCCGCCACCGCTACCGCACCCTGCATGACCTAGAAACCCAACTGTCCATCCCCGCCCGCCGCCGCCTCATCGTGACCGACGGCGTCTTCTCCATGGACGGCTCCATTGCCCCCTTGCGAGAAATCTGCGACCTAGCCGACCGCTATGACGCCCTGGTCATGGTCGACGACTCACACGCCGTCGGAATCCTCGGCCCGACCGGTGCCGGAACCCCCGAGTTGCTTGGCGTGCAGGACCGAGTCGACATCGTCACCGGCACACTGGGCAAAGCCCTCGGCGGTGCTTCCGGCGGCTACGTCAGCGCTCACGCCGAGATCGTGGAGTTGCTGCGACAGCGTTCCCGCCCGTACCTGTTCTCGAACGCCCTCCCGCCCGCCATCGTCGCGGGCGCTCTCGCCGCTCTCGACCTCGCAACCGATCCTGCTCGCCGCGAGGCCCTCCACCGCAACACCGCCACCTTCCGTGCCCGCATGGAACGGTCGGGTTTCGACCTCCTACCCGGAGAACACCCCATCGTGCCGGTCATGTTCGGAGATGCTCGGGAAGCCGTCCGGGTCGCCGAACGAATGCGGGAATCCGGCGTGTACGTGACCGCGTTCAGCTATCCGGTGGTGCCATGGGGAGAGGCCCGCATCCGGGTGCAGATCTCGTCGGAGCATTCTCGCGAGGACCTGGACCGCTGCGTCGCCGCCTTCGTCGCGGCACACGGCGCAAACAGCTGAGGAACGCGCCGAGATACTGCCTCTCCGACAGCCGTTCGTGCCCGGGGCGGGGACGAACCAGGTCAGCGCACGATGCGCAGGCGGGGCCCGGTGAGCTGGTCGAGCCGGCGATTGGCGTCCTCGGCGGAAAACGCGTGCGGGTCGAAGCCGCCGGGCGAAGCCAAGCCGAGCCATCCGAGCATGCCCTCGTGCTCGTCGTCGCCCGGATCGGCCAGAATCGCCTTCAGCTCCTGGTAGCCGTACGGGCCGCCGCAGTCCTCCGGTGGGCACGCTCCTTCACCGACAGTGCAGATCGGACCGGTCGTTCCGGCTTCGGCAGGCAGGATTTCTTCCAGCGTGAGCTCGTGTTCCCAGCCGTCGCCGAAGTCGTAGGCGTAGCCCAGCCGGTCGCCGACCTCGGCCAGCAGCTGGGACAGGCGCACCGCCCGCTCGTCGGCGTGGCCGAGGTCCGGGTCGGGAATTCCGTACTGGGCGCCACCCGCGGAGAAGGCGTGCAGATGGCAGTTCTCCCAGCCCATCGCGATCTGGATCACCTCGTGCACCTGGCCGAGGTCGAGATCGGCGGGCACCTCCAGGCGTCGCCACACCGGCGGTTTCGTCACGTCGCGCAGGGCGAGCTTGATCCGGTAGCGAGTGTCGGGGCGCGCCGCGGCGGGCGGGACGGGCGCGTCCGGTGCGGGCGGTGGACCGCCGGGCAATCCGGCCATCGGCAGGAGCTTGACCAGCCGGTCGGCCGCCGGATGACCAGTGCCGGCCAGCAGCGGCAGGATCTCGGCCTGCTCGGCGCCTGCCTGGTCGTGGAGCAGGCCGGACAGCGCTTGCGGGGGCAGATCGGGAGCCAGCGTGACCTGCAGGACGGCGAGTGCGTCCACGGCGGTCCATGCCAGGTCGGTCTCGGCCGGCTCCGTGCCGTCCTGCTCGGCCAGCCAGATCCGCGCGTAGGAGCCGAACCCTTCATTGCCCGCCCACTCCCGCCAAGCGGCGGCCGCGTCCGGGCCGCATTCGCGAGCCAGCGCCAGTGCGGCGAGCCGCCGTTGCCCCGAGGCGGATTCGCCGGCCGAGATCAGTTCGGCCGCGGCCTCGGCCGGCGCGCGGGCGGACAGCCAGGGCCGGGCCATCAGTGCGGCGATCCGGTCGGGCAGCGCCACCACCGCATCCACCAGCGCGGCGGCATCGGCTCCGGCCGCCGGCGCGTTTCGCCGGAACAGGAAATCGGTGAGCCAGCGCCCCAGCGGGGTCAGCTCGGCGGTGTCGCCGTGCAGGGCGGCGATACCGAACTCGGCGAGGGCTTCGACGATCTCGCCGCCGGCTTCCGTCGTGCCCGCCAGGTCATCGAGGAGGCCGGTGGCCAACGAGCAGGACGGGCAAGCGCAGCCCGGCGTGCCGGCAGCGAGGCCCCTCGCGATGTCCTCGCTCAGGTCGTCCAGCGAGATCGCGCCGCCCCGCTCGTACAGGACGGCCAACCCGTCCAGGAGCTCCGCATCGGGATCGCCCGCCTCACCGGCCAGCCCGAAACACTCCAGCGTGCACCGGGTCCAGATCGCCAGTACCTCGTCCGCGGTCCCCTCGGCCCAGGTCTCCAGCGCGGTGCCCGCGGCCGCCCGGCCACGCTCCACCTCGACGAATCCGGCCGCCGCCGCGGTGAACCACGCCAGCATCAGCTGATCGATGTCCAGCGCGCTGCGGGGCTTGCGGGTAGTCAGTTCGATCCCAAGCAGGTCGCAGGCCTCGACGGCGGCGGCAGGCTTGAGCACTCCCCGAGCGGTCAGCGGCCGACCAGGTCCGACCCATTCGGACAGCTTCGCCGCCTCGGCGAGCGCCGGACAGCTCCGCGCGGCCGAGGCGAGTTCCTTGGGCGAGAAAACCGGCTCTCGTTCCTCAGCGCGGGATGGCATAAAAGCACCTTAGGGCCGTCGGTCACCGGGGGAACGGCGGGCCGGACTTCTCCACGGCGCGCCGTGGAGACAGGGAAACACAAACGGCCGGTCCCGCACGGATGGCGGAACCGGCCGCTTGTCGCTGCCGTTTTACCAGGTCAAACCCGGTGTTGGATCACACGTCGTAGTACAGCGAGAACTCGTACGGGTGCGGACGAAGCCGCAGCGGGTCAATCTCGTTCTCGCGCTTGTACTGGACCCACGTCTCGATCACGTCGGGCGTGAAGACGCCGCCCTCGAGCAGGTAGTCGTGGTCCTGCTCCAGCGTGTCCAGCACGGTGCCCAGGTCGCCCGGGACCAGCTTGACGTTCTTGGCCTCCTCGGGCGGCAGCTCGTAGAGGTCCTTGTCGATCGGCTCCGGCGGCTCGATCTTGTTCTTGATGCCGTCGAGCCCGGCCATCATCATCGCCGAGAACGCGAGGTACGGGTTGCCCGACGAGTCCGGGCAGCGGAACTCGGCGCGCTTGGCCTTCGCGTTGTTGCCGGTGATCGGGATGCGGACACAGGCGGAACGGTTGCGCTGCGAGTACACGAGCGAAACCGGGGCCTCGAAGCCCGGCACCAGGCGGTGGTACGAATTCACCGTCGGGTTGGTGAAGGCCAGCAGGCTCGGCGCGTGCTTGAGCAGGCCGCCGATGTAGTGCCGCGCCGTGTCGGACAGGCCCGCGTAGCCGGACTCGTCGTGGAACAGCGGCTGGCCGTCCTTCCACAGCGACTGGTGGCAGTGCATGCCCGAGCCGTTGTCGCCGGCGAGCGGCTTCGGCATGAACGTCGCGGTCTTGCCCGCGGCGAACACGGTGTTCTTCACGATGTACTTGAACAGCTGCAGGTCGTCGGCAGCGTGCAGCAGCGTGTTGAACTTGTAGTTGATCTCCGTCTGGCCGGCGGTGCCCACCTCGTGGTGCGCGCGCTCGATCTCGAAGCCGGAGTTCGTCAGCGTGCGGACGATGTCGTCGCGCAGGTCGGCGAAGTGGTCGACCGGCGGGACGGGGAAGTAGCCGCCCTTGAACTTCGTCTTGTAGCCCTGGTTGCCGCCCTCGGTGTCGGCACCGGTGTTCCACCAGCCCTCGACCGAGTCGATCTCGTGGAACGACAGGTGCTCGGCGTCCTCGAAGCGGACCGAGTCGAAGATGTAGAACTCCGCCTCCGGACCGAAGAAGACGTTGTCGGCGACGCCGTACTCCGCGATGTACTGCTCGGCCTTGCGCGCGATGTTGCGCGGGTCGCGGCTGTAGGCCTCGCGGGTGAACGGGTCGTGCACGAAGAAGTTCAGCGAGAGCGTCTTCGCCTTGCGGAACGGGTCGATCCGGGCCGTCTCGGGGTCCGGCAGCAGCAGCATGTCGGACTCGTGGATCGACTGGAAGCCGCGCACCGAGGAGCCGTCGAAGGCGAGGCCCTCTTCGTACGCCTCCAGGTCGAACGCCTTGGCCGGCACCGTGAAGTGCTGCATGACGCCCGGCAGGTCGCAGAACCTGACGTCGATCGACTCGACCTTCTCGTCGGCGATGAGGCGCTGAATGTCGTCTGGAGTAGTGGGCACCCTCGGTGACTCCTTCTCGTTCGTTACCGGCGGCTGTACTCTCTTCGGCTCACGCTAAGAGGGCGGTGTTGCCCGACCGTCACCCGAATGTTTCGCCGGTGTTAACGGGTGGCCGCCACTGCCCAGTCGACCAGGCCGGATGTGGTCCGCGCCACCGGCATACCCTGGACGGGTGGCGAGATGGACGGGTGAATGGCTGCCGGGCACCGGCGACGGCTCCACCGCGGCGGGCCCGCGCGAGGCCCCGAAGTGGCGCGGCGAGTCGATGGGCCTGCCCGAATCCGGCGTGGGCGCGGTGGCCGGCGGCGGCCCGCGCTTCCTCGCGCTGGTCGTCGACCTGGTGCTCGCGTCCCTGATCACGGCCCTGTTCGTGCGCTACGACCTGCAGAACGCCGCCGCGATGCAGACGTTCAACCTCTGGGCCGGCGCGGTCTGGGCGGTCATCACGGTCATCCCGGTCACGTTCTTCGGCTTCACCCCGGGCATGGCGGTCCTGGGCATCCGGGTGGCCCGCCTCGACGGCGCGACGATGGTCGGCGCGTGGCGCGCGCTCGTGCGGATGGTGCTCACCGCGCTGCTGCTCCCGCCGCTGGTGCGCAACGCCGACGGCCGCAACTGGCTCGACCGCGCGACCAACACCGTCGTCATCCGGATGCGCTGACCGCGAAACGCGCGAAATGAAAGAACCCCCGGCCACCTGGACCGGGGGTTCTCTCGTCAGTGCGCAGCGTCAGCGACGGCGGATGGTGCGCTGCACGTTCCGCATCTTCGCGCCCGCGGGCATCGGTCCCTTCGGCATCGCCGCACCGCGCGAGCCGAGGGCGGCCAGCTTCGCTTCGAGGGCGTCGATCTGGGCCGGCTTGAGGTTGCGCGGCAGCTTCGTCAGGTGCGACTGCAGCTTCTTGAGCGGGACCTGCTTGTCCTCGTGCCCGATCGTCACGTCGTAGATCGGGGTGTCGCCGACCAGCCGGGACACGCGCTTCTTCTCCTGCGCGAGCAGGCCGCGGACCCGGTGCGGGGCGCCCTCCGCCACGAGGATCACGCCGGGGTGGCCGAGCACGCGGTGGACGGCGTCGAGCTGGGTCGTCGCGGCGACGGTCGGCGTGACCTTCCACTTCCCGCGCAGGTTCTCCAGCGCCCAGGCGGCCGCGCCGGGCTGGCCGTCGGCCTTCCCGTAGACCGTGCGCTGCACGCGCCTGCCGAAGATGATCACGGCGAGCAGGATGCCGAGCACGATGCCCAGCGGCAGCAGCGTCCACTGGATGTCGAAGATGAACCCGATGCCGAACAGCACACCGGCGACCACCACGATCGAACCGACCATCCAGGGGATGAGCATCGGGTCTTCGCGGCGCTGCATCTTGAACGCCTCGAACAGCTGCCCGCGCCGGGCCTTGCTCGCAGCGCGCTTTTCCCGCTTGGCCTGCTTGGCCGCTTCCTTGTCCTGCTTGCCCGCCATATGACCAGGATACGGCCGCGTGCCCGGCCGGGAATCCGTCGGCCCCCTCTGCGAGGATCGCGGGGTGGCCATCGCATCGTCTCCCCAGAGCCGGCAGAGCCGCCAAGGCCTGCTCGACGGGCTTGATCCCGAGCAGCGCGCCGCCGCGGCGGCCCCCCGCGGTCCCGTGTGCGTCCTCGCCGGCGCGGGCACCGGCAAGACCCGGACGATCACGCACCGCATCGCCCACCTCGTGCAATCGGGCCACGTCTCGCCCGGGCAGGTACTGGCGGTCACCTTCACGACGCGCGCCGCGGGGGAGATGCGCACCCGGCTGCGCGGCCTCGGGGTCGACGCGGCGCAGGCGCTGACGTTCCACGCCGCCGCCCGCCGCCAGCTCCGCTACTTCTGGCCGCGGGTCGTCGGCGACCGGCCGTGGGACCTGATCGACAACAAGTTCCGGCTCGTCGCCCAGGCCGCCCAGCGCGTCCGGCTGAGCACCGAGACCGAGGTGCTGCGGGACCTGGCGAGCGAGATCGAGTGGAGCAAGGCGTCGCTCGTGTCGCCGGACGACTACCCCTCGGTCGCCGCGCGGGCGCAGCGCGACACCCCCGCGCCGGTCGCGCAGGTCGCCGAGGTCTATCGCTGGTACGAGGAGCTGAAGACGAACGCGCAGGTCCTCGACTTCGACGACCTGCTCCTGCAGACCACCGCGGTGCTGGAGAAGCACGAGGCGGTCGCGGCCGAGTTCCGCGACCGCTACCGCTGTTTCGTGGTCGACGAGTACCAAGACGTCACGCCGTTGCAGCAGCGGCTGCTCGACGCGTGGCTCGGCGGCCGCGACGACCTCACCGTCGTCGGCGACGCCAACCAGACCATCTACTCCTTCGGCGGTGCCTCGCCGAAGTCGCTGCTGGAGTTCACGCGGCGGTTCCCGGAAGCGACCGTCGTGCGCCTTGAACGCGACTACCGGTCCACGCCGCAGGTCGTCGCGCTGGCGAACCGCGTGATCGGCGCCGCGCGCGGACGTCCGGCCGGTTCGCGGCTGAAGCTCATCGGACAGCGGCCGGAGGGCCCGGAGCCGCGGTTCGCCGAGTACGAAGACGAGGCCGCCGAGGCCAGCGCGGTCGCCCGCCGGGTCCGCGAACTGCTCGACGCGGACGTGTCGGCGAGCGAAATCGCGGTGCTGTTCCGGGTCAACGCGCAGTCGGAGGCCTACGAACAGGCGCTCACCGAAGCCGGGATCCCGTACCTGGTCCGCGGCGGCGAGCGGTTCTTCCAGCGCACCGAGGTGCGGCAGGCGATGGCGGCGCTGCGCACGGCGTCGATGGAACCGACCTCGCTGGAGCTGGTCACCGCGGTGCGCTCGGTGCTGGCGCGGGTCGGGCTCACCGAGCAGCCGCCGTCCGGGGGAGCGGCGAAGGAGCGGTGGGACGCGCTGCTCGCGCTGGTGGAGCTGGCCGAGGAGCTGGCGGCGTCGGTCGAGGACGCGGACCTGCCGCGCTTCGTCGCGGAGCTCGAACAGCGCGCGGCGGCACAGCACCCGCCGACAGTCGAAGGCGTCACGCTCGCGTCACTGCACGCGGCGAAGGGGCTCGAGTGGGACGCGGTGTTCCTCGTCGGCCTGTCCGAGGGCACCATGCCGATCTTGCACGCGGACGGCGACGACGCCGCGATCGAAGAGGAACGGCGGCTGTTCTACGTCGGCGTGACGCGGGCCCGGGAGCACCTGTCGCTTTCCTGGTCGCTCTCGCGCGGTCAGGGCCGCGGACGCAACCGGCGGCGGTCGCGATTCCTGTACGGGCTGATCCCGGAGGACCACCCGGCGGCGCGGATCGCGCGTTCGCAGCAGGTGTCGAAGCCCGGGTCGAACGTCGCGCGCTGCCGGCTGTGCGGCGGTCCGCTGGTGCAGACCATGGAGGTCAAGCTGGGGCGGTGCGGGAAATGCCCGTCCACAGTGGATGAGGATTTGCTGGAGAAGCTGAAGACGTGGCGCGGGGAGCGTTCGCGGGAGTTGAAGGTCCCGGCGTTCGTCGTGTTCACTGACGCGACGCTGATGGCGATCGCCGAGCAACGGCCGACCGACGACGGCGCGCTGGTGTCGATCTCCGGGATCGGCGCGACGAAGCTCGAGCGGTTCGGCGCGGAAGTGCTCGACGTGGTCCGTTCGTCGATGCGATCTTGACCGCGTCTTCGCGGTGATCGATGCGGCGAACCTGCTGCTAGGGGGCGATCTTCGTCTCTTCGGCAGAGATTTGGGAAAATAAGTTGCCCCGGCTGTGCCGGGGCGCATAGCCTGCGTAGGCACCCGGGCGAGAAGAAGGCCCGGTCTGGGGAAGAACACGACGGCTGCCGCTCCACGCGGCGCAGTCCGACAGAGAAAGGCGGTGCCGGTGAAATGATCAGCAATCTGATGCACACGATCCCTGGCACTGGTCTGCCTGTCTGCACGACCGTCGCCGCCCCGCGCCAGGGCACCGGTGTGTCCACGTTCGCGCACATCGACGGAACGCGTCGTCACATTGACGGATTGCGTCGCATCGAGCGCAACGGGGCCCCGGCCGGCATCACTCTCGCGACCGCCGCCGTTGTTGCCGCGTACCCGCAGGTTGATGTCGATCTGCCGACCATCAAGCAGTTCCGTGTTCCGTTGTCGATACGGGAGCGAAGTTCCTGACCTGACGTCAGGACTCAAGGCTCACGAAGGCCGCGGAACCGGTAACCGGATCCGCGGCCTTCGTGTTTTTTTGGCTGCACAACAGAAGGAACAAGTTGTCCAGTTCGATCGCCCACCGCCACACCACCACCGAATCGCAAAGGAGCACGGACATGTCTTCCGCCATCGCCCTCGCCGAGGGCCCCTTAGCCGAAGGGTTCGACATCGGCGACCTGCTCGACGGGGTCGCTGAGCCCGAACTCCCCTGCCGCTCGCGCGACGCGGACCTCTGGTTCGCCGAATCGCCCGCGGAACTCGAGCGGGCCAAGGCGTTCTGCGCCGGCTGCCCGGTCCGCGAGGCCTGCCTCGCGGGTGCACTCGCCCGGCGTGAGCCGTGGGGTGTCTGGGGAGGGGAGATCTTCGAGCGCGGTGCGGTGATCGCGCGCAAGCGGCCCCGTGGCCGTCCGCGCAAGAACGCAGCCCTCGAACCCGCCGCCGCAGCCCGGAGCGCCGCCGCATGACCGTCGACCTCATCACCACGCGCGATTTCGAGGCCCGCACCGGAAAACCGGTCCAGGTGCAGCCGAAACCCAAGCAGAACAAGTCTCAGGAGACCACGAAGATGTTGCTTCACGAAGAACTGTCCCGAGCGCGAATACGCGACCTCATAACCGAACATGAAGCTCAACGCCCATGGCGCCGAGCGCGCGCCGCGCGCCGCTGGTCGCGAGTAGCCCGCTGGGCGACCAGCCGAGCGGAGCGATTCCAACCACCCAGCTAGACCCCCGGCCCGGTCGGTGAGGTGGGTCGGGCTTCGCCTGACCTGCCTCACCGTCTGGGAGTTGTCCGGAAGCCGATGCCCGCCGGTCAGGATTGCCTCCAGTCCTGACCTGCGAGCATCGGCCACCCGGGCTGTGAACCCACCTCCGAGTCGATTCCGCGCTGCCCGGCTCACCTCGGGCGGCGCGGATCCGATCCGGTTCCGTCGCCCGATCCTGCGGTTGCGAACCAGGCCGTCGGATGTCCGTCGGCCTGATTCGCCTTGCCCCACCGGCTCGGCTGCGAGCCACCGGCATCGATTTCGGGCACGGGGAGACGGGCGATCGCGCAGGACGCTCTGCCCAGGGGAGGACAGGCGTCCACGCGACCAGTCCCTGATCACTTTCGCGGGAATGAGCCTGGAAGGCCTGTCGGGGGACCTTCCAGGCTCGTTCTCGTCCGGGACGGGTGTTCAATGAGCCCGTGTCCGGACATACGCACGACCACATCGACTGGGCTGACCGGCTGGTCCTCCTCCGCGCAGCCGACACCCTCGACGCCCCCGCGCAGGCCGCCATCGCAGCCCGCCTAGTCGCGAAACTCCCCGCCAACCCCACGGTGATCGACCTGGGCTGCGGCGCAGGCGGGATGAGCACCCACTTCGCCCAAGCCCTGGCCACCCAGCAGGGCGGCACAATCATCCTGGTCGACGCGACTCCCGAACTCCTCCACGAGGCCGAACGCGCCGTCCGCGCCGCCGCCGATGCAGCGCAGAGCAACCGCCACGCCGCTGCAGCTGGAGGATCGGGCAGCCGCAGCACGGCCAGCAAGGGCTCGGACGACCGCACCACCACCGACGGGGACGCGGAAGGCCTCGCACCGGCGGGAGGCACGGCATCGGCAGTCGAGGTTCGTGCAGGGGCCGCCGACATGGCCGCAGCGGACCTGGCGGTAGCCGGAGGTGTCGCGCCGACAGCCGAGGTTCGTGCGGTGGCTGCCGACGTGGCCGCAGCGGACCTCGCGGAGGCTGGAGGTGTCGCGTCGGCAGTCGAGGTTCGTGCGGTGGCTGCTGACATGGCCGCAGCGGACCTCGCAGAGGCCGGAGTATCCGCGCCGACCGTCGAGGTTCGGGCGATCGTCGCCGATCTCGCCGACAGTGCCTTGCCCGACTTGCTTCCCGCCGCGGATCTTGTGTGGGCGTCGCGCGTGGTGCATCACCTTCCGGACCAGCAGGCCGCGATTGGCACGTTGGCGGCGGTCGCGCGGGCTGGCGGCGTGGTCGCCCTCGCTGAAGGTGGGTTGTCTTTTTCTTGCCTCCCTTGGGATCTAGGAGTCGGACGGCCCGGGTTAGAGGACCGGTTGCAGGCCGCGCAGGCGGAGTGGTTCGTCGGGATGCGCGAGGGCATCGACGGTGCCGTGCCGATGCCCTACGGCTGGACAGTCGCGCTCGAACGGGCCGGGCTTGCCGACGTCAGCTCGTTCAGCGCGTTGGTGGACCACCCCGCGCCTGGTCCGGACGGTCTCGCTGACTATGTGCACCACCACCTTTCCCGTCTCGCGACGCACGGTGCCGACCATCTCGCGGAGGAAGACCGCGCGACGCTGGCTTCTTTGCTCGATCCGGACAGCTCCCATTACCTCGGCAAACGCCGCGACCTCTTCCTGCTCGGCGCGCGCACCGTGCACCACGGACGTCGACCATGACCGCGCCCGGCCCGACGTGCTCCCGGTGCGGCCGAGCACGTGCTGCCGAAACTGACCCGCTCGCGGCCCTGGCCTGGGTCAGCACCAAGGAAAACGGCGAACAGCGCTGGCTCTGCCCGGACTGCGCGCGCAATCACGTCCGTGACATCGAGGGCAAGCTGCCGGACGAATACTGGTGACCGGATCGCGGACAGCCAGATTCGGGCGGTCAACGGCGGTCTGTTGAGCGAATATCGGTGCCCTGGACGGGGCGAGCCAGTTTTTCGGTAGGTCGACGGAAGCCTGTCCGCCGGATACTGGTGCCCTCGGTTGGAAGTAGCTGGTTTTCGGTAGGCCGACGGCAGGGTGTTCGGCGAATATCGGCGACTCAGGTTGCGTGCGCATCAATTCCGGCATGTCGAGCGCCGAGAGCCGTCACGTCTGTGCGTCAGATTTGGGTCATGCGGCATTTCCCGTCTTGTAGACAGCGCGCACTTTCGGGCGGGGTGTGCGCGCCGCATGGCGGTAGGCGTTGAGAAGCTCGGTGCTCATCTCCTCAGGTGAATCCCGAAGCTGGCGTGGGGTGCACCGAAACAACACGGTGCCCGTCGCGGCTAGGGCTAGGTGGCTGAAGTCTTCGGGGCCGGCTGCGGTGCGGTAGCGCCAGGCGAGACCGATTTCGTCCCACCAAGCATCTGCGGTGCCGAGTCGTCTGCCGCGGCGATCGCAGACCGCGACGTTCCATTGTGGGGTCGGCAGCGGTGTTCGCTGGAGGACCCGGAGTGCTTGTCCGTGCGCGAAGGTTTCTTGGTCGTCGAGGCTGCGCAGGACCGTGCGCACGGCTGCTGAGCCCCGCTGGTTTCCGTTGTCCAGTTCGCGCGTCAGTTCGGCGCGGTCTGCCAGGCCCCAGTACAGCGGCAACGAGACCAATCTTGCGATCTCGTCCGGATCGTTTTCCCGCCGGGCGAGGTCGAGAGCGGCGCGGGCGGCGCTTGCGTAGGGCAGGCCGTCGATCAGGCCCGCTTCGGGCATCCGCGCGGTGCGGTACGTGATGACGCTCGGCTCGTTGGCCGGCCTTCGGTTGTGCGGCACCAAAAGATGGATCTCCGGAGTCCGCGGATGGCTGATTCCGTGTGCGCACAACGCATCTGTGCCGGTGATGACGGTTCCTGGACCGTACCGGGCAACGGCCGCGTGCAGGAGTTCTTCCCGGCTCGGAGGTTTGTCGTGCACGAGGTACACGCCGGAGTACACCTGTCGCCACGGACCGCCCGGGCCGGAAAGCTGTGCGGCTCTTCGATCCGAAATCCCCGCGACGCGCAAGTGTCGGCGGTGGAGAACTCCGTGCGAGACAAGGTCACCGAAAGCGAGGGAGTCTGTGCTTGTCGTAGTCGTCATACCTCGAGAATGACGGCTTGATCAACTCCGCGAAACCACCCTGCGCAATCTGTGGACAACTCGGCGTTGTCGCCCCGGCTTGTGGACAACTCAGGCGGCGAACCCCGGCTGCCACCGTTCCACGATGCCGCGAGCCGGGATCTCGGCGTCGAGCTGGCAGAGAATGCCCGTCGATCCTGCCGTGACCCGGTGGATCATCAGGTACTCCGGTGGCAGGTTCAGCGAGCGGCCGACGTGGAAGTCGTTGCCGCGGGAATCTCCGACGCGTCCCGCTTGCCGTTGCATCCAGCGTCGCGTGAAGTGGAACGTCGGCTCGGCCAGCGGCTCGGTGAACGGTGCGAGATAGGCCAGCACCTCGTCCGCTTCCAGGGATGAATCCGCGCGCACGAAACGGTTTTCGCGCAGCAGCCGCATCAGTTCGTCGGAGTGGCCGTCCAAGGCGAGTCGCGTGATTTCGCCCAGGTGCCGCGGAATTCCGTGCGGCAGCTTCGCGACGCCGCCGAAGTCGATCACGCACAGCCTGCCGTCGCCGGTCAGCATGAAGTTGCCGGGGTGCGGGTCAGAGTGCAGGAGATTCGCCCGCGCCGGAGACGAGTAGTGGAATTCCGCGAGAAGCCGTCCGGCGAGGTTGCGGGTGGCCGGATCGCCGTCCGAGATGATCTTGGCCAGCGGGGTGCCGGTGGCCCACTCGCTGACCACCACCTTCGGCGCGCTCGCCACGACGCGCGGGATCAGGAATTCGGGGTCGCCCTCGAACGCCTTCGCGAACGCGCGCTGGTTGTCGGCTTCGGCGAGGTAGTCGAGCTCCTCGTCCATCCGCTCGGCCAGCTCCGTGAGCAGCGGTTTCACGTCGGTGCCGGGCACGAATGCCTGGAACAGCCTGCTGAAGCGCTGCAACTGGCGCAGGTCGCTGCGCAGCGCCTCGTCCGCGCCCGGGTACTGGACCTTGACCGCCACCTCGCGACCGTCGTGCCAGGTCGCGCGGTGCACCTGGCCGATGCTCGCCGCGGCGGCCGGTTCGTCGTCGAAGTGCGAGAACCGTCCGACCCAGGACCGGCCCAGCTGCTCGGCGAGCACGCGATGGGTCTGCCGGGCAGGCATCGGCGGCGCGGCCGACTGCAGCTTCGTGAGCGCTTCCCGATACGGCTGCGCCATGTCGTCCGGCACCGCGGCCTCGAAGACGCTCAGCGCCTGCCCGAACTTCATCGCGCCGCCCTTGAGCGTGCCCAGCACCTCGAACAGCTGCTCAGCGGCCTTGGCCGAGAGCGTCGCGCTCACCTGCTCAGCGCTCTGCCCGGCCAGCCGCTTGCCCCAGCCGCCCACGGCTCGTCCGGCGATGCCGAGCGGAAGGCTCGCCAGCTTCGCGGTACGGGCGGCACCGCGACGCGGCATGGCGGAATCGCGGTCTCCGGTTCGGTCGCGAAAGTCGGTCACCCTGCGATTCTGCCTTGATGAGCACGACGCCCGCAGCCTGCTGACGGCACCCAGGTGTGGCCTACGTCTCTTGCAGCATCTCCTCGGAAGCCTCCTCCGCCGGTAAGGGGCCTTCCTCGACGGGCACGGGCGCTCCGCAACCGCAATCCGGATGTGGCTCCCAGTCCTTGCGGTGCAACTTTCCGTCGAAGTTGTCGATCTCCAGCGTGGCGTTCCAGGCAGGCGGTGGGGTTTCGCTCGGCGAGAGCAGCCGCATCGCCTGCGCGACGGCAAGCGAGGCGCAGGCGTGCACGGCACCCAGATCAGCCCGTGGAATCCGGCCGACCAGCTGCGTCGCGATCCTTGGCCACGACAGATCAGCGTCGGTCCGGTGCAGGTCACAGCAGCGGAGGCAGGCGCTGCGGCCAGGCACCACGAGCGGACCGACGATGCCCGTGCCCTCCCACACCCGGACCGGCAGGTGCGAGGTGGCCGAGTCGACCAGTTCGGCCACCTCTTCCGGCGGCGGGACGAGCGTGTCGGTGAGCAGCACGAGGTCGGGGAGGCGGCGCTGATTCCGGGCGGTGGTGACGTCGGGCGCGACCCGGGCGACGACGGTCCGGATCGCGCGTTGCCTGGGCTGACCCAGCTCAGCCGGCGTGAACCCGGAGCCGAGGTCGGCTTCGTTGACCCTGCCGGACGCGCGGATGTCGAGGTGCCCGACTCCGGACGCCGCGAGCAGCGCGGCGACCGCCACGGCGATCCGTCCGCTGCCGTGGACCGCGATGAGGCTTTGCCAGCGCCGGTCCATGAGCGCTGGCTGGTAGTGCCGGGCTCGCAGCGACCACAGACCGGTCTCGACTCGTTTCGCGCTCTTCTTCGCCGCTTCGGTGACCAAACCGAGCGCGGCGAGCTGTTTCAGCAGCAGATGGAACTGGTCCCGGTGTTCGCCTACAGCGAGCAGGATGTCCTCGAGCCCGCGCCGCCCGTCGAGCCTGCGGACGCTGTCGACGATCGGAGCGGGCAGGCCGTTGGCGATGATGCCGTGGCGAGGGTCGAGGCCGAACTGGATCTCGTTGCCGTCGCGTTCGAGCACGTGGATGCCCGGAAGCAACGTGGGATACGCCGGGAGGAGCACGTCCGGCGGCGGAACACTGGACAGGGTCATGCGGCCAGCTTGGCAGTTCCGGAACGCCACTCGCGGGTGAGAAGCCGAGTTGTCCACAGGGAAATCTACTTGTGGACAACTCAGGGCTGTGACCTTTCGGCGCTCCAAGTTGTCGGTGCTGAGCCTTACCGTTGTCGAGTGGTCGAAGCACGGATGCCCTCACTGAGAGGCAGGGGCGAGAAGGCCCCGTCGGACACTTCTCAACACAAGGTCGAGGTGCGGCGCAGCCAGCGCAGGCACCGGACGGTCACCGCGTACTGGAACGAGGACACCCTGGTGGTCCTCATCCCGGCCCGGATGACCCAAGAGGAAGAGACGCACTGGGTCGCGGAGATGGAGCGCAGGCTGCTGCGCTCGGGAGGACGGAAGGCGGCGCCGCCCAAGGCGTCGGACGCGGCGTTGCTGGCGCGCTGCGCCCTGCTCGGGGCGAAGTACCTGGACGGGAAAGCGCTGCCGGCCAGCGTGCGGTGGGTGCCGCCGATGCGCACCAGGTGGGCGTCGTGCACGCCGGTGGACGCGACCATCCGGGTGAGCGACCGGCTCCAGCGGGTGCCGCAGTGGGTGCTGGATTACGTGCTGATCCACGAGCTGGCGCACCTGAAGGAGCCGGGGCACGACGCGGCGTTCTGGAAGCTGGTCAACCGGTATCCGAAGACGGAACGGGCGATCGGATATCTGGAGGGGCTTTCGGCGGCGGCCGGGTGGGGGATTTCGGAGGAGGACTGAGCGGGCGGCCAGGTGCGGCTGCGTGGGCCGTTGGAGAGCCGGTGGCGGCTGGGGCTTGTGCTCTGGCGGGTGGCTGGGCTTTGAGGGTTGGCGGGTGGTTGGCCGCGGTCGCGAGGCTCCGGAGGGGGCCAGAGGCAGCACGGCTGGGTGCTGCCGGGTGAGGCTGGTGCGGGGCATTGGAGAGCGCGGGGCATTGGAGGGTGCGGGGGAAATGAGGCCGGATTGAGGCCAAGGCTCGGCTGAGCGAACTCGGCAGGGGCATTGGTGGGAATGGCGCGGGCGGAGCCGGTGCCGCTGGGGCTTCGGGAGGAAGGCGCGCGGAGTGGCCAGTGCTGCAGGGGCTTTGGGAGGAATGGCGAGGCGGAGGGGCCGGTGCGGCTGGTGAGGCGTTAGGAGGACGGGCGTCGATGGCTGGTCACGGCTAGCCGGGCGGAAAGCCACGCCGGATCGCCCGTGGGAGGAAGCGGCGAGGCGAGCGGGGTTGAGCGTTGCGTGCGGAGCGGACTGCTGGCCGTACAAACGCCGCGCGGACCGTCTCAACCAGGTGAGACGGTCCGCGCGGCGGGGTTTGAACGGCAGCGTAGCCAGGGCAGGCGGCCTCAGGAAGGCGAGTTCCCCTCGTCCTTCGGGGTCTCGTCGCCCTTGTCATCGGAGCCGGAGGCGGCACCGGAGTCGCCACCCTCGTCGGCTGACTTGGCCTCGCGGGCCTCGCGCTCCGCCTTCTCCGTGCGCTCCAGCTCAGCGATCGGGTCCAGGTCCGACGCGAGAGCGGGCGGTTCGGCCATGCGGTCGGCGAAGTCCAGGGGCTCGTCCAGGTCCTCAGCAGTCGGCATGAGGTCCGGGTGCGACCACAGGCCATCGCGCTTTTCGAGGCCGTGACGGTCTCCCACGAGCTTCCACAGGGACGACGCGGCGCGCATGCGGCGCGGGCGCAGTTCGAGGCCCACCAGGGTCGCGAAGGTCTGCTCGGCGGGGCCGCCGGTCGCGCGGCGGCGGCGCAGCGTTTCGCGCAGGGCTTCGGCTCCGGGAAGACGGTCGCCGATGGCCTCCGCGACCACCACGTCTACCCAGCCTTCCACCAGCGCCAGCAGGGTTTCCAGGCGCTTCAAAGCGGCCTGCTGCTCGGGGGTGGTCTGGGGCTCAAGGAGACCGGACGACATCGCCTCTTCGATGCTCGCCGGGTTTGCCGGGTCGATGCTTCCGGCCAGGGATTCCAGCGCGGAGGTGTCGACGGTGATCCCGCGGGCGAACTCCTCGACCGTCGCCAGCAGGCGCTGCCGCAGCCACGGCACGTGGGCGAACAGGCGCTGGTGCGCGGCCTCGCGCGCGGCCAGGAAGACCAGCACCTCGCTGGCGGGCAGCTCCAGGCCCTCCGTGAACTTCTCGATGTTCGCCGGGAGCAGCGCCGACGTCGTGGCCTCGCCGAGCGGCAGGCCTACCTCGGTCGACGTGAGGACTTCCTGTGCGAGCTGGGCGAGGGCGTTGCCGAGCTGCGACCCGAAGGCCATGCCGCCCATCTGGCCCATCATCGAAAGCAGCGGACCGGCCGCCTGCTTGGCTTCCTCGGGCAGCGCCTGCATCCACGCGCCGGACACCTGCTGCGCCACCGGGTCGCAGAGCCGCTGCCAGGTCGGCAGCGTCTTCTCGACCCAGGTGCGCGCCGACCACGACACGGTGGTGGTCGCGCCCGCGGGGAGGATCGTCGCCGCGTCGAGCCACAGTTCCGCCAGGTGCGCGGCGTCGCGCACGGCGGTGGCGGAGTCGCCGCCGTCAGACGTGAAGCCGATCTTGGCGTCGTCCCGTCCGCTCAGGTTCTGGAGTGCGATCTGCTTCGCCAGGTCGTAGTTGACCGGCCCGCTCGACGAGCCCGCCTGGCTCAGCATCTGGCCCAGCTGGCTCAGCATCTGCCCGAGCTGGTTGAACGCCTCGGCTCCGCCGGGCTGGCCCGGGTTCGAGGGGTCGTTGTCGCCTCGCTTGTCGGGATCGGGCGGTCCGAAGCCGAACGGGGGATTGCTCATAGCTCCACCGTACGCGGGTACGACCCGGCTCAGCGCGTCAACCGTGGCCTTCACCGGGAAGCGAACACAGTCACCGTACGCTGTCGCTCGTGACAAAACCGGACGAGGACACCGCGAACCAGTCCCGCCGCGCCGAGCCGTCGCGCGCGCCGGCCCGCAGCGACCGGCGGTTGACCCGCCGCGGATGGACGATGCTGGTCAGCGGCGTGCTGTTCCTGGTGTTCGTCGTGGCCGGGTTCCTGGTCCAGGTGCCGTATGTCGCGATCAGCCCCGGGCCCACCTACGACACCCTCGGCCGTGACGCCGCGGGCAACCCGGTGATCCAGGTCAAGGGACAGCAGACCTACGGGACCAGCGGCGAACTGCGGATGACCACCGTCTCGCTCAACGACGGCATCAACCTCTTCACCGCGCTCGGCCTCTGGGCCAGCGGCCGCTACGCGCTCGCGCCGCGCGAGGAGTACTACAAGCCCGGCGAGACCAACGAGCAGGTCAAGCAGGAGAACATCCAGCAGCTGCAGAACTCGCAGAGCAACGCCCAGGTCGCCGCGCTGCGCCACCTCGGCTACCCGGTGCAGGTCGTCGCGAAGCAGATCGTGTCCGGCAGTCCGGCCGACCACATCCTCGCCCCCGGCGACAAGCTCATCGCGGTCAACGGCAAGCAGGTCCGCGAGGCCGCCGAAGTCGCCGCCTCGATCGTCAACACCAAGCCGGGCGATTCCGTCCAGGTCACCTTCCAGCACCTCGGCCAGCCGGAACGCACCGTTCCGGTCACGCTCGCCCAGCGCGAGGACCGCACCCAGGGCTTCCTCGGGCTGACCGCCGTCGACCGCGCGGTCGCGCCGTTCTCCGTGGACATCTCGCTGCAGGACGTCGGCGGCCCGTCGGCGGGCCTGATGTTCACCCTCGCGATCATCGACCGGCTCACCCCGCCCGGGAAACCGGGCAGCGACCTCGCGGGCGGCAGGCACATCGCGGGCACCGGCGAGATCAGCGAGACCGGCCAGGTCGGGCCGATCGGCGGGATCTCGTTCAAGGTCGTCGGCGCGAAGGAAGCGGGCGCGACCGACTTCCTCGTCCCCGAGCACAACTGCGCCGAGGCCAAATCGGCCGCGCCGGAAGGGCTCAACCTCATCAAGGTGTCGACGCTGGACGACGCGCTCAAGCAGCTCGACAACCTGAAGGCCGGCCGCCCGACCGCGCACTGCTGAGCCCGGTCAGCCGAACTCGCCGGTAACGGCCAGTCCGACCCTGCGCAGGACGTCCACGATGCCCGCCGTGCCGCCGGGGGACCCGTCGGCGAGCCATCGGCGCAGCACTTCGGTGGTCCCCGCGACCACGAGCACGAAGGCCGATCGGGAGTCCGGATCGTCCTCGCGGCCGGGAAGAAGGATGCCGACGAGCAGGTCGGCGAACTCGGCGTAGGCCTCGCTCCGGCGTTGCTCCAAAGCTGGATGGTGGTTCGCTTCCACCCACAACCGGCTCACCCGCGGATCAGTGGCGATGGCCTCCACTGTGGCGGTGACCAGCCGCGTCATCCGCTCTTCCGCGGTTGAGGGGCTGTCCGGCAGAGCTGTCTCCAGCGCGGAGCGGACGGTGTCGAAAACCCCCGCCAGCACTGCTTCCAGAAGCGTTTCCCGGTCCGCGAAGCTCTCGTAGAAGTAGCGCTTGGACAGGCCCGCGTGCTTGCAGACGAGGTCAACCGTCGTATCGGCGACACCGACCTCGCCGACCACGTCGAGACCTGCTTCCAAGAGCTGGCCTCGGCGTTGCCTGCGGCGGTCTTCGGCACTGACGCCGCGGTACGGGCGAACTACTTCGGGCACCGGGCAATCTTGACACATGCGCGTTCCTAGTTGATAGTCGGCAGAATCAGGAACGCTGGTGTTCCTACTTTGTCCGGAGGTGCGTATGAACGGACTCGCCGGCGGGCGCAGCCTCGCCGCTGCCATCGCGGCCCTCGACCCAGTCCGGGACAACGAGGCCATCACGCACCTCAGCCTCGGCGTTCGCTACGGCGACGCGATGTTCGTGCACGGGGCCTACACCGTCGCGTTCGCTCGCCAGGTCGCCTCGCCGTCGATCGCGCGGATCGTCTACCGCACCGGCACCGGCGACATGATGCGGAACGTCCGGCGCCGCAACGACCACACGCTCGTCTTCTTCGGCGAGATGATCCGGCACGGGCACAGCAGCGAAGCAGGTCGCCGGGTGATCGACCGGATGGAGGAGATCCACGCCCGGTTCGGGATCACCGGCGAGGACAAGCTGTTCACGCTCGGGTCGCTGATCTTCGAGCCGGTCCGGATCCTCGGCGAGCTGGGACTGTCGGTGTTCACCGAGACTGAGGACCAGGCGCACTACTGCTTCTGGCGCGGCGTCGGCGAGCGCATGGGCCTGGAAATTCCGCCCAGCCGAAGAGAATTCCTGGATTGGATCCACGGCTACGAGCAACGGCTCGGCTTCACCGACGGCGGCCGGAAACTCGTGGACCAGCTGTTCCTCGACTGGCGCCGCTGGTTTCCCGGACCCGCGCGCCGACTCGCCGTGCCGAGCCTGCTGCTCCTCATGGGCAGGCAGCTGCGCGAGGTCCATCGGCTGCCCGAGCCGCCCGCCGCGGTGCGACGGGCGGGGCCGAGCCTGGTGTCGGCCTACCTCGGTCTCCAAGGGGCACGGCCGCACCGCGTGGATCGATCCTGGTCGGATCACTTCGCCGACCCGCACGCGGGCGCGGCCGACATCGCCCGGTACGGCCACCAGCCGCCGGAGCGGCGGGTGGCCGTCAGCTGATCAGGGCTGCAGGGTCGTCTTCAGCGCGTCCACGAGATTCGGCGCGAGGTCCGGGCTTTCCACCAGTTCGTCGACCGCGTTCTCGTCCTCGTCGCCCGGCTGGACGCCGCGCAGCCGCATCACGCAAGCCGCGTCGCCTTCGCGCAGGACGGCGGCCACGAGCCGCGCCTCGGTGCGGCGCGGGTGGTCCGCGGCGGCGCGGCGGAGGCTTTCGGCGTCCGCCTCGGCGATTCCTTCGAGTTCCGCCTCGACGTCCGGCGGCAGCACGATGATCTCCTGCGCCAGCGCGCATCCGACCACGATCTCCGGCCACGCGATCCGGCCGAGCGATTCGGCGAGATCGCCGTCCGGCAGCGCCTCCTGGGCCACCGGGGTCAGCGGGTTCGCCCGGTCGAGCTGACCGGCCAGCTCGGGCTGTTCGTCCAGCAGCGCGGCGGTCGGCACCAGCGCGAACAACTGCGGCGGCTGGTTCCAGCCAGCGGCGGCGACGAACTCTTCGACTTCCCGGGCCAGCCCGGCGACAGGGTGGGCGGCAGACGGCTCACTCGGTGGCATGGCCACCATCGTGTCAGGCGTCCTCGCGACGCGCCGCGCGTGCCCGGTTTGGGTGGTCCCGGGAACTCACGGCACCGTCCGTAGAGTTAGAGGTCACGGGGACACAGCTGTCCCCGGCGAACGTGTTCACGAAGACAGGAGCATTGCCGTGGCGACTCGGCCCCCGGTGAGCCTGAAGCTGTCCCGGCGCAGCCGGATCCTTCTCATCATCGCCGCGGTGATCGTGCTGGCCCTGCTGGCCGGCGTCCGGTTGCTCGACACCTACGTGGACTGGCTGTGGTTCGGCGAACTGCAGGCGCGTTCGGTGTTCACCACGCAGCTGGTCACCCGCATCGTGCTCTTCCTCGCGGTAGGGCTGCTGGTCGGCGGGGCGCTGGCGGTCAGCCTGCTGATCGCCTACCGGACCAGGCCGGTGTTCGTGCCGGTGTCCGGCCGCGACGATCCGCTGTCGCGCTACCGCTCGGTGATCGTCAGCCGGATCCGGCTGTTCGGCATCGGCATCCCGGTGCTCACCGGCGTCATCTCCGGCGCGTCGGCGACCGGGGACTGGCAGACGATCCAGCTGTTCCTCAACGGCACCTCGTTCGGCCAGACGGATCCCGAGTTCAAAATCGACCTCGGTTTCTACGCCTTCACCCTGCCGTTCGTGAACTGGCTGCTCGGCTGGCTGTTCGTCACCGTCGTCGTCTCGTTCTTCGGCGCGCTGATCGCGCACTACATCTTCGGCGGCATCCGGCTCGCCGGCCGCGGCGGCCAGCTGGCCGGCCCGACCCGCGCGCAGCTCGCCATCACGGTCGGGCTTTTCGTGCTGCTGAAGGCGGTCGAGTACTTCTTCGACCGGTACAACCTGCTGCTGTCCGACCGGAACATGCCGCTGTTCAACGGAGCCACCTACACCGACCTCAACGCGGTGCTCCCGGCGAAGCTGATCCTGCTGTGCATTTCGGTGATCTGCGCGATCGCGTTCTTCGCGGGCGCGTTCCTGCGGAATCTGCAGCTGCCGGCGATTTCGCTGGTCCTGCTGATCCTCTCCGGCGTGCTGGTCGGCGTCGCCTGGCCGGCGATTCTCGACCAGTTCTCGGTCAAGCCGAACGCCAACGAGAAGGAAGCGCCGTCGATCCAGCGCAACATGGACGCGACGCGCGCGGCGTACGGCCTCACCAACGTGAAATACGAGCAGTACCCGGGCAAGACCGAAACCACCGCGGACGCGGTGAAGAGCGACACCGGCACGGTCTCCAACATCCGGCTGCTCGACCCGAACATCCTCAGCGACACCTTCACCCAGCGCGTCGGCCGCGAGAACTTCTACGGCTTCCCGTCCAAGCTGGACATCGACCGCTACACCATCGGCGGCACCACGCAGGACTACATCGTGGCCGCCAAGGAAATGAAGACCGACGGGCTCACCGGGAACCAGAACAACTGGATCAACAAGCACATGGTCTACACGCACGGCAACGGTTTCGTCGCCGCGCCCGCGAACACGATCGACCGTGCGGTGAAGGATTCGAACTCCGACGGCGGTTACCCGATCGCCACCACGAGCGACACCACGAACCCCACCGGCGCGGGCTCGGTGAACGGCCAGCCGGGCATCAAGGTCGACCAGCCGCGGATCTACTACGGCGAGCTCACCAACCAGTCCGACTACGCGATCGTCGGCGGCACGCCGGGCAAGGCTCCCGGCGAATACGACACCGACGCCCAGCGCGGCTACCTCTACCAGGGCAAGGGCGGCGTCTCGCTCGACAACTGGTTCAACCGGCTGATGTTCGCCGCCGAATACCGCGAACCGAAGATCCTCTTCTCCGACGCCATCGGCGACGGCTCGAAGATCATGTACAACCGCGAACCACGCGACCGCGTCGCCAAGGTCGCCCCGTGGCTCACCCTCGACGGCGACCCGTACCCCGCGGTGGTCAACGGCCGCATCCAGTGGATCGTCGACGGCTACACCACGCTCGACAACTACCCGTACGCCCAGCAAACCCAGCTCGGCGAAGCGACCAACGACTCGCTCAACGGCGTCACCAAACAGGCGAACAACTCGATCAACTACATCCGCAACTCGGTGAAGGCGACCGTCGACGCGTTCGACGGCAGCGTCAACCTGTACTCGATCGACGACAACGAACCCGTCCTCAAGGCGTGGGAGAACGTCTTCCCCGGCGTCGTGAAGCCCAGTTCGGAGATTTCGCCGGAGCTGCGTTCGCACTTCCGCTACCCCGAGGACCTGTTCAAGATCCAGCGCGAACTGCTCGCCCGCTACCACGTGGACAGCCCGCAGGAGTTCTACGCGCAGCAGGCGTTCTGGAGCGTCCCGCAGGACCCGACCGAGGACGGCAGTTCCACCACGGCCGGCGCGAACGTCGCCAACCAGCCCGGGTACTACGTCCTCGCCAACGCCGCGGGCGAAGGCAGGCCAACCTTCCAGCTGACCAGTGCGCTCACCGGTCTGCAACGGCAATATCTTTCCGCCTGGATGTCCATCTCGTCCGATCCGCAGGACTACGGCACCATCCGCGTCCTGCGACTGCCACCGGCCAGCGGAGCGAACCAGGTCGACGGACCCGTCCAGGTGCAAAACCGGTTCCAGAGCGACCCGCGCGTCGCGCAAGACCGGACACTGCTGAACAACCCCAACGTCATTCCCATCTACGGCAACCTGATCACGCTGCCGGTCGCCGACGGATTCCTCTACGTCGAACCCGTCTACATCCGCCAGCGCAACCAGCTCAGCTACCCGCAGCTGGCCCGCGTGCTCGTCTCCTACGGAGCCAAGATCGGCTTCGCGTCCACCCTCAACGAAGCCCTCGACCAGGTCTTCGGCAAGGGCACCGGCGCGGCGGCCACCACGCCCAAGGAAGGCGACCCCGGCACCACCACGACCCCGCCGACGTCCAGCACCGCCCAGCCGCCGCCCAGCACCGGCGGCAGCAACCCGGCCATGGACAAAGCCGTCGCCGACATCCAAGCCGCGCTCGCCAAACTCAAGGCAGCACAGCAATCCGGCAACTTCACCGACCAAGGCGCGGCACTCGCGGCGCTCGACGCCGCCACCAAGGAATACAACTCCGCCAAACCCACCACGCCGCCCGCCTCCAGCGGGCCGCCGTCCCAGCCCGGCGGGTGACGTCGGTTACGTAATAGGCACCTGCTTTGCGCCCGCTCGAAACCAGGGCGTAAGGTAGGTCCTACGACGCGGGGTGGAGCAGCTCGGTAGCTCGCTGGGCTCATAACCCAGAGGTCGCAGGTTCAAATCCTGTCCCCGCTACAGAGGTGAGAGGCCTG
>NZ_JBSFNS010000065.1:0-44443 GCF_053587275.1 Amycolatopsis sp. NPDC003676 | reverse complement strand
GGGGTGCTTGTCAAGGCATCTTTCCCGCCTTGACAAGCACCCCCAGACCGTCAGCACAATCAAGCTTCGGGGTGCCCCACGCAACCCAGGTGCGCAATGTCGCCGCCAGGCGACGAGCCGAACCTCACCCCACAGTAGTCAACGGCGGCAACCCAACCTTCAACGCCAACGAATCCAACTGCCTCCGCACCGCCCCAGCCAACGGCACCCCCAACGCCCGGCACTGCTCCAAATACTGAGCCTCCCGCCACCCGGGATACCGAACGGGCGCTCCACCCTCCCACCCGAGCATGCTCCCAAACACCGCACTGGCAGCCCGATAAAACCCATCAGCACTACGCAACGTCGTAGGCGCGATAGCAAGCACCAACAACCCAGTGTCATGCTCATGATCAGCAACCCCGGACAACACCCCGGCCAGCACATCAACCATCAACGCAAACCCGGCAAACCGCGGATCACGAGCAGCATCAGCAAGGTCAACGTCAAAAACGAACTCCGGATAAGCCCCAGCAGGCGCAGCCATCCCCAGCGGATGCACGGGTTGATCGGCATACCCCCCAGCAGCCATGACAATCCCGATCATCCCGTGCGGCAAAGCCCGAGCAGCATGATGCCCAACCCGCCCAAACGGCCCAACGCCACGCAACGACAGCAGCCCGACCCCAAACCGCCCAGCCCGCTGCACGGCCCGATCCATCGCATCACCAACCGCCCAAAGCCCGGACGCACGCCGATAATCGACAAGCGCCGCAGCCCCGCGGTCCGCGATCAGCAACGGCTGCGCACCAGGACTGACGAATCCGCTCTCGATCGCAGGCAGATGCACTCGGGTCAACTCCCCGACGCCAGTCTCCGGCGCGCCAGTGAGATCGCCGTGGCACAACGCCTCCGCCGCAGGACGCGCACGATCCTCGGGAAAGCCTTGTGCCATCAGGACAACGGAAACGAGCGTGACCAGTTCGTCGGCGGGGACGCGCTGCCAGGCCTGCTCGGGAATCGGGGTGTCGGCGGGAACTTCCGGGACGGGGCGGCTGAGCCGGGGGGCACGCGGTCTGAGGGGCACTTCATCAAGGTTGCCGGGCGATCTCCGACCCCGTCAACGAGGTTGGCCCTAGAGTGTGATGCGGTCAGCCGCAGAGACGTACCCTGAAGCACATGTGCCGAAACATCACGACGCTCCGCGGCCTGCAGCCCGCCGCCACCACGGACGAGATCGAAGCCGCGGCACGCCAGTACGTGCGCAAAGTGACCGGGGTGCAGTCCCTTTCGGACGCGACGCGCGAACCGTTCGAAGCGGCGGTCGCCGAAATCGCCGAAATCACCGCGCGGCTGCTGGAAGAACTCCCGCAGCGCCGCCAGCCGCCGGCGACCGTGCCGCCGCTGCGCCGTCCGGAGGTCCAGGCGAGGATCGCCCTGCGCGAGGCCAAGAAAGCCTGACGCCGCAATCACTCCACGGCTTGCCCAGGGAACCTCGGCTTGATCTCCCGGTTGAGGTAGCGCCCCGGGCTGTCGGCGGCCATCAGCGCGCGATGCACCCGCGCGGGCACGAGGTGGTAGCGGTAGACGCTGCCGTTGCGGAACCCGATCTCCAGCACCGACTTCGCGGCGTCGTAGCCGACGTCGCGAATGACGGAAGACTCCACGGGAACCCGGCGCACAGCACGGCCAGGGTACCCGCGCGACCGCCGGATACCGGTCCTCGAATCACGACACATTGGGGATCCGGCAGGTCTTTAGCCGACGCACGGCGCAAGCCAAGGACCCGCGCCCGGTCGTCTGGGCACCTCAGCGTTCACCCGGTCGATCGATAGGCGACGCATCACCTGCCCCATATCCTTATTCCTGAACATTGTCACAAAGTTCAGGAGTCAGGGCTATGCCGACCATTCGGGTCTCCGACGAAGTCTTCAACGAACTCCAACGGCGAGCAGAACCCCTCGTTGATACACCGGACACGGTGCTGCGCAAGGCCTTGGGACTTACTGCCACGCTCGTCTCCGGGAAGACCGGCCGCCTGCTGCCGTTGTTGCGAACCGGCAAGCTCGCCGCCGGCGACCAGCTCGTCTGGCACCGCAAGCGAGCAGGCAAGATCCACCGAGCGACTGTTCTGTCAAATGGCTCCATGCAGCTGGAAGACGGCCGAACCGCGCACTCCCCGTCCGGCGCCTGCGCGACACTCGCCGACAACAAGAGCTACGACGGCTGGGAAGAATGGCGGCGAGACTCGGATCAGACCCGGCTGACTGACCTTCGCTGATCGGCAGACGAGACCCACCGAAGAAACAGCCCCGGTCTCCCGCGGGATGCGCGGAATCCGGGGCCGGACACTCGAGGCGTCAAGCGGAAGCGGAGGGATTTGAACCCCCGGTAGGTTTCCCTACGGACGCTTTCAAGGCGTCTGCATTCGGCCGCTCTGCCACGCTTCCTTCTAGGTCAGGGTATCGCGCCGTCCTTCGACGTCGTCCAGGTGTTCGAGGACCCGGGTGAACGCCGTGGCCACCGCGGTCTGCTCGTCCGGCGTCAGCAGGTCGATCAGGTGCTCGCGGGCGCCGCGCACGTGCGTCGGCGCGGCGTTGTCCAGTACGCGCTGGCCGGCGTCGGTCAGCTGGGTCAGCACGCCTCGTTTGTCTTCCGGGTCCGGGCGGCGCGCGACCAGACCGGCCGCCTCCAGTTTGCCGATCTGGTGCGACAGCCTGCTCTTCGTCGAGCCGAGCAGCGCGGCCAGTTCCGTCATCCGCGTGCACCGGTCCGGGGCCAGGTTGAGGCACACCAGTACCTCGTAGTCGGCGAGCGAGATGCCGTGGCTTTCGGTCAGTTCGCGGTGCAGCCGCTGGCGCAGCCGCAGCGACGCGACGATGTAGGCCCGCCAGGCGTGCTGTTCGGCCGGGTCGAGCCAGCGCACGTCCTGGTCATCGCTCATGTCCGGAAGCGTAGAAGGCCCGGTTTCGCCCGTCCGTTTCGGCCCGGCGTGAAATTTCCGGGCGAACTTCCCCCAATGGAGGGTTACGAAAAGGTTGAGACTCGGCGCGAAGAAGCGCATCCTCGGGAGACAGCGGAGGGACGACGAGGATCCGCGGAGCGCGCCGAAGGGCACGCCGGGCCCCGTTTCCCACCGGGAAAGGCCAGGTGGTGGCATGGCAGGTAGTTCCCGCGGTTGACCGCCCGCTGTGTCCCCGCGATCGGCACGGCCCCGTTCCGGTTCGGTCGCGATTGCGAACAGCACGAGCACCCCGTGCGCTCCGGCATCGGCCACGCGCACCCGGCGTCGTCATGTCGCTGCTTCTCTTCGCGGCCTCGGCACCGCGAAGGCAGCGCCGGACGCCAGCCCGGCCGGTGGTTAACCGCTGTCAACGAAACCTCGGTAGTACCTGGGTGCGGCCCCCAGCGCAGGGGCCGCACCCAGCCACGTTCCCGGCTTTGCGGCTACCCTTTCCGCGTGCGATTCGACGACAACGCGGATCTGGACTCCTCCGAAATCCAGGACATGCGCGGCAGCGGCGGAGGCGGCGGCGGCATCGGCGGCCGCGTGGCCATCGGCGGCGGCGGGCTCGGCATCGTCGGCCTGGTCATCTACTTCCTGTTCTCCCAGTTCGGCGGCGGTCCCAGCACCGGCACGTCGCCCGCGGTCGGCGGGGTCGGGCTGGGCGACGTCCAGTCCGGGCAGCAGCTGGACTCCGGCACCCTCGCGAAGAAGTGCAAAACCGGAGCCGACGCGAACCGGGACCACGACTGCGCGATCGTCGCGATCGTCAACTCCATCCAGGACTACTGGACGCAGGAGTTCTCCCGTTCCGGCCAGACCTACCGCAAGGCGACCACTCGCTTCTTCACCGGCGGCGTGCGCACCGGCTGCGGCGGCGCGACGTCGGACACCGGCCCGTTCTACTGCCCGGCCGATTCCTACGTGTACATCGACCTGTCGTTCTTCAACGAGCTGAAGACCCGCTTCGGCGCGCAGGGCGGCCTGTTCACCGAGGCGTACGTCTTGGCGCACGAATACGGCCACCACGTGCAGAACCTCACCGGCACGTCCAAACGCGGCACCGGCACCGGGCCGACGTCCGGCTCGGTGCGGCTGGAACTGCAGGCCGACTGCTACGCGGGCGTCTGGGCCAACCACGCCAGCACGACCCCGACCAGCTCCGGGAAACCGCTGGTCCAGGACGTCACGAAGGACGACATCTCGCGCGCGCTGGACACCGCGTCCCGGATCGGCGACGACTACATCCAGAAGAACCTCGGCAACGGCCACGTCGACAAGTCGAGCTTCTCGCACGGCACCTCCGCGCAGCGCGAGAAGTGGTTCACCACCGGCTACCAGACCGGCCAGCCCGCGCGCTGCAACACCTTCAGCACCAACGATCTCGGCTGACCCGGGATACAGTCGGGCGCATGCACGCGATCACTATCCGCGAACCCGGCGCCCCTGACGTGCTCGAATGGACCGAGGTCCCCGATCCGGAACCCGGTCCCGGCGAGGTACTGCTGGACGTCACGGCCAGTGCGGGCAACCGAGCCGACCTGCTGCAGCGGCAAGGCAACTATCCGCCGCCGCCCGGGGCGAGCGACATCCTCGGCCTGGAATGCTCCGGCACGATCGCCGAACTCGGCGAGGGCGTCGAGGGCTGGCAGGTCGGCGACGAGGTGTGCGCGCTGCTCGCCGGCGGCGGGTACGCCGAGCGCGTCGCGGTCCCGGCCGGGCAGCTGCTGCCGGTGCCCGCCGAGGTCGACACGGTCTCCGCGGCCGGGCTGCCCGAGGTGGCCTGCACGGTGTGGGCGAACGTCGTGATGCACGCCGGTCTCGGCGAAGGCCAGGTGCTGCTGGTGCACGGCGGCGCGGGCGGCATCGGCACGCACGCGATCCAGGTGGGCAAGGCACTCGGCGCGACCGTCGCGGTCACCGCGGGTTCGCCGGAGCGGCTCGAACGTTGCCGTCAGCTCGGCGCCGACCTCACGATCAACTACAAGGAACAGGATTTCGTCGAGGTGCTGCGTGCCGAGACGAAGGGTGCCGACGTCATCCTCGACAACATGGGCGCGAAGTACCTGGACCGCAACGTCGACGCGCTCGCCGCCGACGGCCGTCTGGTCATCATCGGCATGCAGGGCGGGATCAAGGGCGAGCTGAACATCGGCAAGCTGCTCGGCAAACGTGCGAGCGTGTACGCGGCCGGGCTGCGGTCGCGGCCGCTGGACCAGAAAGCGGCGATCGTCGCGGATGTCCGGAAACGGTTGTGGCCGTTGGTGGAACAGGGTTCGGTGCAGCCGATCGTCGGCGACGTGGTGCCGATGGCCGAGGCCGCGACCGCGCATCGGCTGCTCGAGGAAGGCAGCATCTTCGGGAAGGTGCTGCTGGCCGCGAAGTCGTGAGCCTCAGCTCAGTTCTTCGAGCACCCGCACCAGCTGGTTGATCTCGAACACGTTGGAGTAGTGCGCGAGCCCGATCCGCACCGCTCCGCCGACCTCGCCGACGCCCAGCGACGCGAAAACGCCGCTGGTGCCGTCGTCGGCGAAGGCGCACAGGCCCTGCGACGCGAGGTATTCGGCGACCTGCGAGGCTTTCGCGCCGGCCACGGCGAAGGCGAGCGCGGGGATCCGGCGCATCGCGTCGCCGATCACCATCACGTGGCGCAGCGAGCGCAGTTCCGTGGACAGCTGCGCGAGCAGGCCCGCGTGGTACGACTTGGCTGAGCCGAGCGACGTCACCAGACGCTCGCGGCGGGAGCCGGTCGCGGCGTCGTCCAGGCCGGCGAGGTAGTCGATCGAGGCGATGAGACCGGCCAGCAGCGGGTACGCGTGCGGCCCGAGTTCGAGCCGCGCGGGACCGGTGGCGGCCGGGTCGAGCGACACCGACGAGATGCGCTCCAGCAGCTCCGGATCGCGGAACACGAGCGCGCCAACAGCCGGTCCGCCCCACGAGGGAGCGGAGACGACCATGACGTCGGCACCGAGTTCCTGCAGGTCAAGCGGCACGAACGGGGCCGCGTAGGTCGCGTCGACCACCACGAGCGCGCCGACGCGCTTGGCGAATTCGATCACCGTCGGCACGTCCGGCCGCGTCCCGACGGACCCGGACGCCAGCGTCACCGACACCGCTTTCGTCCGCGCGGACACGAGGTTCTCGTACTGCCACGCGGGCAGTTCGCAGGTCTCGATGTCGATCTCGCTCCACCGCAGGACCGCGCCGACGCGTTTCGCGGCACGCCGCCAGGGCGCGATGTTGGCCTCTTCGTCGAGCCGGGAGACGACGACCTCGTCGCCGATCGTCCAGCGTTCGGCGAGCGCGTCTACGAGCCTGCGCAGCAGTACCGGCGCGCTCGGTCCGAGCACGACGGAAGCCGGGTCCGCCCCGACCAGATCGGCCACGGCCCGGCGGGCCGCGGTGACGATGCTTTCCGCCCGCTGGGAGGCCGGAAATGCTCCGCCCGGCCCGGACACCGGCGCCCGCATCGCCGTCGAAACGGCCGAAGCGACCTGTTCGGGCACGAGCATTCCGGCGGCGCCGTCGAAGTGAATCCAGCCGTCGCCAAGCGCGGGGAACAGCCCACGGATACGAGCGACGTCGAACGCCATGGGGACACCGTACGGACGTGCGGTTTCGCGGTTGCCGCGGGGTTGGGCAGAACTGCCCGAACGGCCGCTAGGCTCGGGTCAGGACCGCCAACAGCGACGGGGATGGAGCACATGAGCGAGCCGAACTTCGGGGGAACGGGCGCGACCGGGGACGGAACGGACGCGCCGCACGTGGTGGTCGTCGGACCGGACGGGGTCCCGGTCGGCACCGCGCGGGTAGCCCCCGACGGCGAGGACAACGAGACCGTCGGGGACCTGGTCGAGGAACCGGCCAAGGTGATGCGCATCGGCACCATGATCAAACAGCTGCTGGAAGAGGTCCGCGCCGCGCCGCTGGACGACGCCAGCCGCAATCGGGTCCGCGAGATCCACCAGACGTCGGTGCGCGAACTGGAGCAGGCCCTGGCACCCGAACTGCGCGAGGAGCTCGAGCGCCTCGTGCGGCCGTTCACCGAGGACCAGACTCCTTCGGACGCCGAACTGCGGATCGCGCAGGCCCAGCTGGTCGGCTGGCTGGAGGGGCTGTTCCACGGCATCCAGACGGCACTGTTCGCGCAGCAGATGGCCGCGCGGGTGCAACTGGAGCAGATGCGGCGTGGGTTGCCTGCTGGCTCATCCGGGTCGGTGGGGCAGCCGGGTGAGGGGCACGGGCACGGGATTACCGGGACTGGGCAGTACCTCTAGGGGCGAGTGCGGTCCGTCACCATCGCTTTGGCGATGGTGACGGACAGTCTCTTCTCATCAGTACTTGTCGTACATCCGCGGTTTTTCGTTGAGGTTCGAGTAAAGCCCCGGGTGCGTGAACGTGCCGGAGAGGATATCGATCAGGAAGTCTTCGATACTTCCTTCGTAGCACCCCAGTCTGGACCCGTGTTCTCCAAGAAGGAGATCTTCCCACCGGGTTCAGCCGGACTGACGGCGTTCCAGAAGTAAGCGTGGTCATCATCCACCGCCCACGGAATTAGGCCGGGGTACTCCGGGTGGAACCGGTGCGGGTAGTAGTCCGGGAGCACCCTTCTTCCGTCAAGGAAGTCCAGGACAGTTCGCCGTCCACGCTTCCCGTCCAGTTCAGAAATTCAGCCAGCCGACTAGCAGCTCGCACGCTGACCACCCCTCCCCGCGGCAGCGGACCGCACCCGCTACGACGGGACCACTTCTACCTCACCCCTGGTTCTCCGCGGCGAAGAACGCTCGAAGATCCCCGATCAGCAGGTCGGGTTCTTCGAGCGCCGGGAAGTGCCCGCCGCGCGGGAATTCCGTCCATCGCACGATCCGGTCGGTGCGCTCGGCAAGGGATCGCAGCGGAAGCCCGATGTCGTCCGGGAACACCGCGACCGCGGTCGGCACGGTCGACGACGGCAGCGCCGCGCCCCACTGGACGTCCTGGTCGGCGTAGATCCGCGAGGACGACGCGGCGGTGCGGGTGAACCAGTAGATCGAGACGTTGGCGAGCAGATCGTCGCGGTCGATCAGGTCGTGGTCGGTGTTCGAAAAGGCACGGAACTTCTCGGCGATCCAGGCGAGCTGCCCGGCCGGGGAGTCGGTGAGGCCGTACGCAAGCGTTTGCGGCTTGGTGGACTGGATCATCGCGTAACCGATGCCCGTCTGCTGGAAGGCCCGCGCCTTCTCCAGCGACCGCTGCCCTTTCGCCAGCTCCGCCCCGCTGAGCCCGTCGAGGTCGGACTCGTCGCGCGCCACCGCGGACGGCAGCATCGTCACGTGCGCGCCGATGATCCGGTCGGGGAACTGGAGGCCGAGTTCGCGGGAGATCAACGCGCCCCAGTCGCCGCCGTGCGTGCCGAACCTTTCGTACCCGAGGCGGGTCATCAACTCCGCCCAAGCGCGCGCCGTCCGCGCCGGGCCCCAGCCGCGGTCGGGGGTCGGCCCGGAGAAGGCGAACCCGGGTACGGACGGAACGACGACGTGAAACGCGACGGCCGGGTCGCCTCCGTACGAGCGAGGGTCGGCGAGGGGACCGATGAGGTCGAGGAATTCGACGATCGAGCCCGGCCAGCCGTGGGTGAGGAGAAGCGGAATGGCGTCCGGCTCCGGGGATTTGAGGTGCAGGAAGTGGACGTTGGCGCCGTCGATCGTGGTGGTGAACTGGGGGAAGCCGTTGATGCGTTCTTCCTGCGCCCGCCAGTCGAAACCGAGCCGCCAGTAGTCGACGAGGTCCTGGACTTCGGTCACCGGAATGCCCAGCTCCCATGCCGGGTCTTCGAACGGGTCCGGCCAACGGGTGTCCGCGAGGCGCCGGTTGAGGTCGGCTAGGTCGGATTGCGGGATGTGGATCCGGAACGGGGTCTCGGTCATGGGGAGGAAGCTATGCGGGATTGAGGACAGATTCGGTCCTCGATCAGAACCCGGCCAGAACGTCCAGCACCCGGTCCACTCCCCGACCGTCCACTGCAGACCGGCCAGCCGCCGAAAGCCGGGACCGCAGCGGAGCGTCCGACAACAACTGTCGCAGCGTCTCCGTCGCCTCCGGCAGCCACTGGCCCAAGGTATCCGCCGAGCCCAAGCCGCACGCCAGGCCTCGTTCCAGCGCCGCCTGGTACCCGGCTGCCTGGTTGTCCACCAGCTGTACCGCGGCGGTCGGCACCCCGAGGCAGCACAGTTCCAGGAACGTCACCCCGGATGCGCTGATCGCGACATCCGTCCCGGCGAGCAGGTCCAGCAATCCGGCATGCGGCGCGGCTACCCGGATCACCTGACCATCCACAGTGGACGGCAACGTCGGCGTGCCACGGACCAAAGCGTCTGCCACGAACGGCAAGCCCGTGTCGGCAAGCGCCTGGAGCAATAGCGAAACCGTCGAAGCCCACTCGGCCCCGCCGCCCAGAACCACCGTCACCTGCAGCGGCGACGAAGTGCTCCGGCGAGAACGTGCGCGCAGCACGACGTCTCGAAGTGGCGTGTACTCGACACCCCGCAGCAGCAAGCCCGAACCGTCCTCCGGACGCGGGCCCGGCGTGAAGCCCGAATCCACCACCACATCCGCCGGACGGCGGCCGAACACATCGTCCTCAATGGACACTAGGCGGGCGCCAGCGGCGTTGACCTCGGCGCGGACGTCGCCGATCCCGTAGTGGTCCACGAGTACGGCGTCAAAGCCGGAAACCAAGTCAGCCAAGGGAGAAACCGGCAGCCGCGGTACCGACAGCTCGTCGAAGCGGGCGGCTAGCCACTCCGCGTTGGCCGTGGAGCCTGCGAAGTGCACATCCCAGCCCCGTTCGACCGCGCGTTCGGCGTAGGCGACCACGCGGGAGATGTGCCCGGCCCCGATGGTCGGCGAAGCGTCCGCCCGGAGCAGCAGCTTCACTGGCCGACCTTCTTCTGCTCGACGTGCGCGTTCAATGCCACCAGGTCCGGCCGCGACCGCAGCAGCGACACCACCGAACGCCACGAACCCGGCTGGTCGCCCAGCTCGGCCACGAGAGCCGAGATCAGCTCCCAGTCCTCCGCCGTGTCCAAAGTGACGCGCAGGTCGTCGGCCGCCGGGCTGACCACGACGCCGGTGCAGGAGTACCGCTCGGGCTGCCGGTAGATCGCCGACGTCACGTGCTCGCGGTCCGCCCCGGTCGCGGTCGCCACCTGCTCGGCCAGCACCGAGGCGCGCACCAGCTCCGCGTCGAAGCCGCGCGGCAGGGTGCGGACGAGCGTGGTCGAGACGTAGTCCAGCGACGGTTCGGCTCGCCAGACCGCGACCAGCCGGCCGATCAGGGCGGGATCGAGCAGCGGGCAGTCCGCCGTGAGACGGATCACTGCGTCCGCCGGATGCTGCGACAACGCGAGCCCGAACCGGGCCACGACGTCGTCGAGCGGCCCCCGGACCACCTGCGCGCCACACCGCTCCGCTTCAGCGGCAACCGCGTCGTCGGACCCATCGTCCGAGGTCGCGACTACTACCTGGTCGACGCCAGGGGCAGCCGCCGCGGCACGGACGACCCAGCCCAGCACGCTCCGTCCGGCGAGCGGCCGCAGCACCTTCCCCGGCAGCCGGGTGGACGACGACCGGGCCTGTATCACGGCGTTGACGCCGGGGCCTGCACGCATGGGTGACATGATGGCCTGCGGCGCCCCGCGCCGATCCACGAACCCCAATCGCGGAGGTCATCGATGTCCGAGCTGGATGGCTCCAGCATCCTGCTCACCGGCGGGACCGGCTCCTTCGGCAAGGCGTTCATCGCCTATGCGCTGGCCGAGCTCAACCCCAGCCGGCTCGTGGTGCTTTCCCGCGACGAGCTGAAGCAGTACGAAGCCCGGCAACTGTTCAACGACGACCCGCGGCTGCGCTGGTTCATCGGCGACGTGCGCGACCGCCGCCGCCTCGAACGCGCCATGCACGGCGTCGACTATGTCGTGCACGCCGCCGCGCTCAAGCAGGTCGACACCGGCGAGTACAACCCGTTCGAGTTCGTCCAGACGAACGTCACGGGCTCGCAGAACGTGATCGAGGCGGCGATCGACACCGGCGTGAAGAAGGTCGTCGCGCTGTCGACTGACAAGGCGTCCAGCCCGATCAACCTCTACGGCGCGACGAAGCTGTGCGCGGACCGGATGTTCATCAGCGGCAACCACTACGCGGCCGCGCACCCGACGCGGTTCTCCGTGGTGCGCTACGGCAACGTCATGGGCTCGCGCGGCAGCGTCATCCCGTTCTTCCGCAAGCTCGCCGAGCAGGGCGAGTCGCTGCCGATCACGCACAAGGAGATGACCCGGTTCTGGATCACGCTCCCGCAGGCGGTGCAGTTCGTGGTCGACTCGTTCGACCAGATGTCCGGCGGTGAGCTGTACGTACCGAGGATCCCGAGCATGCGGCTCGTCGATCTCGCGCAGGCGATCGCGCCGGGTTCGCCGATGCACGAGGTCGGCGTGCGGCCGGGCGAGAAGCTGCACGAGGAGATGATCGCCCCCGACGACGCGCGGCGGACTCTCCGGCTGACCGACCGCTACGTCGTGCAACCGCATCTCGCGGGGTGGGGCTACGAATCGCCCGACGCCGGAGAGCAGGTGCCCGAAGGCTTCGCGTACCGCTCGGACACCAACGACCTCTGGCTCGAGGCCGACGAACTCCGCGAACTGGTCGAGCAATATGCCTGAATTTCTCCCTTACGGACGCCAATCCGTCAGCGAAGAAGACATCGAGGCCGTCGTCTCGGTCCTGCGCGGTGACTGGCTCACGACTGGCCCCGCGGTCGCGAAGTTCGAGGCAGACCTCGCGGAACACACCGGCGGCACGCCAGCCGTGGCTGTCACGTCCGGTACCGCGGCCTTGCACGTCGCGTACGCCGCGGCCGGAATCGGCGCGGGTGACGAGGTCGTGGCTTCGCCGATGACCTTCGTCGCCACCGCGGCGACTGCGGCGCTGCACGGCGCGAAGGTCGTGTTCGCCGACGTCGAGCCGGACACCGGCAACCTATCCGTCGACGCCGCCGCGGCCACGATCACCAGCCGTACCAAGGTGGTGGCCGCCGTCGACTACGCCGGACACCCCGCCGAACTGGACACCCTGGCGAAGATCGCGCACGACGCCGACGCTCTGTTGCTGGAAGACGCCGCGCACTCCGTCGGCGGTTCCTGGCAGGGTCGACCGGTCGGGTCGATTGCCGACCTGACCACGTTTTCCTTCTTCCCCACCAAAAACCTGACCACCGCCGAGGGGGGCGCGGTCGTCGCCGGGTCCGAGGAGTTGCTGCAGCGCGCGCAAGCGTTCCGCAACCACGGCTTGGTCCGGGACAAATCCCGCCAGCGGTACCCGGACGAAGGCGCGTGGCACCAGGAAGTGCACGAGTTCGGCCTGAACTACCGGCTGCCGGATGTCCTGTGCGCCTTGGGAAGCAGCCAGCTCACGCGGCTGACCGAATTCAAGCTGCGGCGCGCCGAGATCCACGCGCGATACAACGCGGCGCTCGCGGATGTCGACGGAGTCCTGACGCCGCCACGCCGCGAGGGCGCGGATCCGGTGTGGCATCTGTACCCACTGCGCGTGTTGGACGGCCGTCGGCGCGCGCTGTTCGACCACTTGCGGGGGCTGGGAATCGGGGTGCAGGTGAACTACATCCCGGCTTATTGGCATCCGGTGTTCGAGGATCTCGGCTATCGGCGCGGGTTGTGCCCGAACGCCGAGGCGTATTACGAGCAGGAGCTTTCGCTGCCGTTGTTCCCGTCGCTGAGCGACGCCGATGTGGACCGGGTTATTGACGGGGTGCGCGGGTTTTTCGGCATCTGACTACGGATCAGATGCCGACCTGCTAGCTCTGCTCCGGGGCAGCGGCCGATTTTTCCGGGCGCTGCCCCCGAATCACCTTCGCGTGCCACAACAACACCCCCGGCACCACAGCCAGCTCCAGCACCGTCGCAGCCCGAAAAACCGGATGCGGCGCCCCAGCCCTCCGTGCCGACAGAAGCCGCGGCAGCCCACCGACAGCAGCCGTCCCCAGCACGAGCCGCGTAGTCGCCGCGCGCTTCTCCGGGCGGCGGATCGACCACCACAGCGCGAAGCCGGCCGCAGTCCAGAAGGTGTTCACGAAGCGGTACTCGCTGTCCACGCTGGGCGTCGTCGCGGCACCGCCCGGAGCGCGTTCCGGGCCGCCGAGGATGCCGGTTAGCCCGGAAGCCACCGGGATCGCGCCGAGCGCACCGAGGGTGGCCAGCAACGCCTTGCGGGACTTCTCGCCTGCCATACGAACGAGCCTAGATCAAATCCCAAGTCAATGCGGTGCCCTTAACCGCGTCCACTCGGAACGTCCGCCCCAGCACGTTCACGATCTCCGCCGGAGCGAGCCCGCCAGCCGGACGGATCGAGCGAACATTCTGCGCCGTAACCGGATCCCCGGCCCGAACGTCCTCCACCACGTACAGCGAACGCCGCAGCCGCAGCCCTTCCTTTTCGCTCTCGCGCGGGCCCAGCACCGGCGACCCGAGCGCTTCCCACGCTCGATGGGTCTCCGTCACCAGCGCGGCCAATTCCGCTGGCTCCAGCGAAAACTCCGAGTCGACCCCGCCGTCGCTGCGCGCGAGCGTCACGTGCTTCTCGATCGCCACCGCCCCCAGCGCGACCGCGGCGACCGGCGCGCCGAGACCCGGCGTGTGGTCCGACAATCCGACCAGCGTCCCGGTGAGCCCGGCCAGCAACGGCAACCCGCGCAGATTGCTTTCCGTCGGCGACGCCGGGTAGCTCGCCGTGCAGCCGAGCACGATCAGCTGGTCGTTGCCTGCCGAACGAGCCGTGCGCACGGCCGCGTCGATCTCCGCGACGTTCGCCATTCCGGTCGAAATCACCAGCGGTTTGCCGGTGCGCGCGCAGAGTTCGATCAGCGGCAGGTCGACGATCTCCGACGAGGCGATCTTGTACGCGGGCGCGTCCAGCGATTCCAGCAGTTCCACCGCGGTCGGGTCGAACGGGCTGGAGAACACTTCCAGGCCGCGTTCGCGGGCGCGAGCGAAGATCGGCTCGTGCCATTCCCAAGGGGTGTGCGCCTTTTCGTACAGTTTGTACAGATTTTCCCCGCCCCACAGGGAATGCCCGTCGCCGATCCGGAACGCCGGGCCGTCGACGTCGACGGTGATCGTGTCCGGACGGTAGGTCTGCAGTTTCACCGCGTGCGCGCCGGAGTCGGCGATCGCGTCCACGATGGCCAGCGCGCGGTCCAGGTCGCCGTTGTGGTTGCCGGACATCTCCGCGATCACGAACGGCGGCCGCGCCGGGCCGAGCAGGTGCTTGCCGATGCGGACTTCGGACATGGGTGGCGTCCTTCCGGTGGGGTTCAGTGCAGAGTCTTGCGCAGCCGGCGGAAGCCGTCGGCAGGGGGCGCGACCTCCAGATAACCAGCCCGCGCGAACAACGCCGCCGACGCCGCGTTCTCTTCGTGCACCGCGGCCAGCACGGCCACCGCGTCCGTCCGGGCCGCCAACGCCTGCTCACCCGCTTCGAGCACTGGACGCGCCAATCCGCGGCCACGGCTTTCCGGCGCGAGCGTGATGCTTACCTCCCACTCGCGGCCGCCCTCGTCGTCGAACCGCACCGTGCCCACCGGCTTCCCGGCCTCCTCCAGCACGAGCAGGATCCGGCCGGACGCCGCGAGCACCCCGCGCAACCAGCGCAGGTGGCCGTCCAGATCGATCACTCCGGTCGACCGCGACGCTTGCCGCGTCGCCGGGTCGTTGCGCCAGGCCAGCAACAGCTCAGCGTCGGCCTCGGTCGCGTCGCGGGCGATGACGGACGTCACTGCGCAGGCGTGAGTTTCGCGTCCTCGAGGCGGCTCAACCGCTCCTCGTACCGGGCCATCCCGGCCAGCCGGACGCGGATCTGCGCGTGCTGCCGCTGGATCTCCTCGACCAGCGAACGCGCTTCGAGCGCCCCGGCGTCGTCCGTGCGCGGCGTCATCGCGAGCTTCTCCCGGAGCGTCTCCAGCTGCTCCTCCTGCGCGGCGACGTGCGGGATCATCCGGTCCAGCTCCCCGCGGATCCAGCGGAGGTCGCCGAGCGCGGTGTCCAGCTTCTCGTCGGTCTCGGCGAGCCGGCGGCGGTGGTCGACCGTGCAGTGCTCGAGCTCGTCGATGCGGGTCTCGAAGTCCTGGAACACGCCGCGCGTCCGCTCGTCGAGGCGGTAATCGACGAGGCGCGCGATCCGGGAGCCGAACAGGTTTCTGAACATCTGGAAGGGCATGACGGGAGTTCCTTCGACGAGTGCCAGCGGGCTTCAGCGGAGCAAGGTGGTGGTGCCGGTGCGGGTCCACGACTCCAGCAGCCTGCCCTCGGCGGCGATCTGGTGCTCCGGTCCCACGATGCACGAATCCCCGGCAGCGTGCTCCCACGAGGTCTGCTCCGGGTTGTCGATGAACGAGAACCCGGTCAGCACCAGCTGCGCCTCGGGGAACGAGGTGCGGGCGATCCAGGCCGCGAGCGTACCGGTGGTCGACCAGGTGGGTTCGGTGCGCGTCGGCAGGCCGAGCGCGTCCGACAGGGGCAGCACGACGTCGCGGTTCGACACCGGGACGAACCCGAGGTCGGAGGGCCACCAGCCGGGCAGCGCCTCCGGCTCCCAGTGCAGGCGACCGGGCTCGACCAGCAGATACAGCCGGGAGCGGTAGTCGCGGAAGACGTGCCGGGTGGCGCGCACGGCCCGGTTGAAGACGACCGTGTGCACTTTGCGACCAGTGATGTCTGGTCCGTCCGGTTCGTCGACAACGAACCCGTTGACCCGAATGACCAGGTCACAGTCGTCAACCGCCTTGGCGCGGGCCGGGTCCGGCTCCAGCGGCTGGTTGCCGACCACGGCGACCGAACGCGGGTCCGGCCGGTCCGCGTACGCCGAGAGGAGGTCGACCATGAGGCTCGCCGCACCGAGAGCAGCAGTCATAAGGGAAGAAACTACCAGGACACCAGGAGACACCCGGCCCGTATCGCCCGTATCCGCACCGGGGCCGCCGTGCGGTGTGGCCGGGGCGAGCCGAGGCCGGTGTGTCCCATCGGTACCCTCGTCCACGTGCATGCCACCAGCACGGTTCACGCAGCCGAACCCGATGTCTCGACTCCGGTTCCACCGTCGTCGGACAGCAAGACGTTCGGGCGTGCGATCGACGACATCAAGACCGGTTTGGCCTCCCGCGAGCTGTGGACCCATCTCGGCTGGCAGGACATCAAGCAGCGGTACCGGCGGTCCATCATCGGGCCGTTCTGGATCACCATCAGCCAGGGTGTCATCGCGCTCGGCCTCGGCCTGCTGTACTCGCAGCTGTTCCGCACGCCGATCGAGGTGTTCCTGCCCTACCTCTCCACCGGCTTCATCATCTGGGGATTCATCCAGGGCTGCCTCACCGAAGGCATGGAGACGTTCATCGCGAACGAGGGGCTGATCAAACAGGTCCCCGCGCCGATCAGCGTCTACGTGCTGCGCACGATCTGGCGGCAGACGCTGCTGCTGGCGCACAACATGATCGTCTACGTCGTGCTGCTGATCATTTTCTTCTCGGCGCTCGATTCCCCGTATTCGCTCGGGTCGAAAGACGGCGTGTGCGTACCGGACAAGTTCTGTCACCCCGGTCTGAGCTGGAACATTTTCCTCGCCATTCCCGGGTTCGTGCTGCTCGCGCTCACCGCGGGCTGGGCCGCGCTGCTGCTCGGCATCATCTCGACGCGGTTCCGCGACATTCCGCAGCTGATCAACTCGCTGATCCAGCTGATGTTCTACGGCACCCCGATCGTCTGGCCGGTCGACCAGCTGCTGTCCGGCGGCGCGCGGGACGGTGCCTCGTGGGCGCTGCCGATCATCAAGCTGAACCCGCTTTACCACTACATGCAGGTGGTGCGGTCGCCGCTCATCGGACAGGCGGTGAGCTGGACCAGCTGGGTCGTGGTCGGCGGGCTCACCGTGGTCGGGTGGGCGCTCGCCCTCGTCGCCATGCGCAATTACCGGTCTCGCGTCTCGTATTGGGTGTGACAGATGGTCAGCATTGACGTCCACAACGCGTACGTGGACTTCCCGATTTTCGACGCGAAGACGCGTTCGATGAAAAAACGCGTGCTCGGCAAGGTCGGCGGCAAGATCAGCTCCGATCAAAAGGTGCCGATAATCGAGGCGCTGCACGACGTGTCGATCAGCCTCCGCGAAGGCGACCGGGTCGGTCTCGTCGGGCACAACGGCGCGGGCAAGTCCACGCTGCTGCGGCTGCTCGCCGGGATCTACGAGCCGACCCGCGGCTCGTCGCGGATCGTCGGGCGGATCGCGCCGGTGTTCGACCTCGGCATCGGCATGGACCCGGAGATCTCCGGCGTCGAGAACATCCTGATCCGCGGCCTGTTCCTCGGCATGAGCGCCAAGGAAATGGAGAAGCGGGTCGACGACATCGCGGAGTTCACCGAACTCGGCGACTACCTGCAGATGCCGCTGCGGACGTACTCCACCGGCATGCGGGTGCGGCTCGCGCTCGGCGTGGTGACCTCGATCGACCCGGAGATCCTGATCCTCGACGAGGGCATCGGCGCGGTCGACGCGGCGTTCCTCAACAAGGCCCGCGACCGGCTCAAGGACCTGGTCAAGCGCTCCGGCATCCTGGTGTTCGCGAACCACTCCGACGAGTTCCTGATGGAGCTGTGCGACACCGCGATCTGGATGGACGAAGGCCACGTCAAGAAGCAGGGTTCGCTGCGCGAGGTGCTCACCGAGTACAAGGGCCGCGACCCGTTCGAGAACATGAGCCAGGAAGGTCTCGAGCGCCTCGGCATCGAGCCCGCGACCACGACGAACGGCGGGGAATGATGACCGGCGAGACGCGAGAGCTGCCCGAGGGCGCCGTCGTCGGCGTGGTGGTCACGCGGCACCGGCGCGAGCTGCTCGCGGACTCGCTGAAAATCATCGCCGCACAAACCCGGCCGGTCGACCACCTCGTGGTGGTGGACAACGGACCGGACAAGTCCGCGCGGGACGTGGTCGAGGCCTACCCGCTTCCGTACACGTACCTGCCGTCGCACCGGAACCTCGGCGGCGCGGGCGGTTTCGCGCTCGGCATGCTGCACGCGCTGTCGCTCGGCGCGGACTGGGTCTGGCTCGCCGACGACGACGGCCGCCCCGCGGACGAGCACGTGCTCGAGATCCTGCTCGAGGAAGCCGAAAAACGCGGCCTCGCCGAGATTTCCCCGGTGGTGGCCAACATCGACGCCCCGGCGAAGCTGGCTTTCCCGCTGCGTCGCGGCCTCACCTGGAAACGCTCGTCGGCCGAACTGGGCACGGATTTCCTGCCCGGCATCGCGTCTTTGATGAACGGCGCACTGTTCCGTTCGTCCACTTTGGACGTCACCGGCGTGCCCGACCTGCGCCTGTTCTTCCGCGGCGACGAGGTCGAACTGCACCGCCGCCTCGTCCGGTCCGGCCTGCCGTTCGGCACGTCGCTGCGCACGACCTACCTGCACCCCGACGGCTCGGACGAATTCAAGCCGATGCTGGGCGGGAAATTCCACGCACAGGACCCGGAGAACGAGGTCAAGCGGTATTACACGTACCGCAACCGCGGGTATTTGCTGTCGCAGCCGGGAATGCGGAAGATCGGGGCGCTGGAGGTTGTGCGCTTCGGCCTGTATTTCGTGGGCGTGAAGCGGGACCCGAAGGCGTTCCTGCAGTGGCTGAAGCTGGTCCGGCAGGGACGGGCGGAGAAGTTTTACCGGTACTGAACCGGCTAGTCCGTTGTGGACAGTGCGCTAACCCCACCGTCCACAACGGACATTCAAGCTATTCCCCGATGACCGGCGGCGCGGAGCGATGCCCGCTGCCGAACACCTCGTCGTCGTCCTCGATTTCCATCACGAACGCGGGCTGGTTGAGGCTGTCGTCGTACGGGCGGGCTCCGAAGCCCATACCCGGGCGGGCCGGGGCGCCGCCCATGCCGCCGGCTGCGACGTCGGCCGCTCCTGGCTCCATTGCGCCGTCGCCGGGGCCGAAGGAGCCGCCGCCTCGGCCGACCTTGCTCTGGTGTTCCTCGTCGGCGCCGAAACCTCCGCCGCCACCGCCCATCATGCCGCCCATGGGCATCGCGCCCATGCCCATTCCGGCAGCTCCAGCGTTGCCGCCGCCCGGGGCCGACTGCGCGGCGGGCGGGGCGTAACCGGCCGCCGTTGTCGCGCTGTCCGGCATCGCCTGGTGCACCGCGCCGGTGAACTGGCTCGGGCCGCTGACGGTCGGGGCGCTCGCGTGCCCAGCCACCGCACCGCCGCCGCCAGCCGCGGAGGCCGAGCCAGCGTCAGCCACAGCAGGAGCAGGGCTGGCCGGAACGGGAGCAGCGTCGTGGTGCTCAGGACCAGTCGGCATAGCCACCGCAGCACCGCCACCGGCCGCGACGCCGAACTTCGGCGGGTGCGCGAAAGCCGGCTGCTTCGACCCGGTCTCGTGCAGCGAAGCGTCGTACTTCGACATTGTCTCCGCGGCCTGTTCGTGCGCGGAACGGCTGTCCTGCTGCTTCTTCAGCGTCGCGTCGATCTCATTGCTCATTTCGAGCGGACTCGCGTGCGACCATTTGTCGAATTCCTCGGACCAGTCGAACGGGACCGCGTCCGGCATCGAGTGCTTCGCCGCCTGCGCGGCGGACGCCTGTTCCTCGATGATCTGCGCAGCCAGTTTCGCATTCTGGCCATTCGCCTCGGCCCATTCGGCGAGGCTCACGAAATACGCCTGCGCACCGGCCGCGGCCTCGCCGCTCCAGGCGTGCGCGGCCTTCTTCACGGCCTCGCCCAGCTGCGTCGCGAACTCCTCGAACGCTTTCTGCACCTCGGTGTACGCGTGCGACACCGACGAAACCTGCTCCACGTCGAGATTCGTCTCGACGTACGACTTCAGCTGCTGATGCGGGTGCCCGAGGTAGTCGGCGTCCGACGGCGCGAGCCCTGGCTGCGGCGTGTTCATTCGGTGCTGCCCTTCACGGCGCGGTGGGAGTCGATGGCCTGGCTCTCGTTCTCGGTGTAGACCCCGCCGGCGCGCGCGAGGGCTTCGTCGGCCTCCTTCAGGATCCGGCCGAACTGGTCCAGCACGTCGAGGGCCGCGCCAGGGGCGTCAGAGCCGCTCTTGCGGTCGTGCTCGGCCACGGTGTGCCCGTACGGGTGGCTGCCGAGCTTCGGCGCGGTTGTCAGCGCCTGGGTCTGCGGCTTGAGCCGTTCGAGGCGCGTGACCATGTCGGTGAGCGCTTTGCGCAGGTCACCGAGTGCGTCGCCGTCGATGCTGAACCCGCCGGCTTTCGCGGTGCCGGCCAGCTTGTGCGTTTCGGCCGCGGCTTCGGCGATGCCCTTGGCGTTCAGCCCGCCTGCCGCCAGCGGATCAGTGCTCATGCGCCGGAGTTTACCGACGCGAGCCGCTCCGGTCAGGCGTTTGCCGAATAGCCTTCAAGCTGGGTGAACAGTTGTTGGGCCAGACGGGCATTGTCCGCCGGCGCGTAGGTGAGCCAGCGGTTGCCGTCGCTGGAATCGCGCGTGCTGAGCAGGTAGCGGCCGAGTTCGGTGTCGAACCACGCGAGCGACGGCAGCGCCCGCTCGTGGCCGTTGCCGTCGCTCACGTACGGCGTGAACTGACCGACCGCCAGCCGCGGCTTCTCGAAGATCCGCTGGACGGCCCTGAGCTGCGGATTGTGCGTGCGCGGGCCGCTGACCCCGGCGAACGGGTCGTACGCGTCGCCCCGGACCGGCTGCTTCGACGGCCGCGCGACGGTCACCGACTGCCCCGCCGCGGCGGGCGTGAGCGGCAGCAGGTCGACGATCGCCGGGACGATGCCGGTCGGGCGGACCTCCTCGAAGCTGAACATCCCGTCCCGCTGGACGACGAGCACCGCGAACTGGCCGTTGGACGCCACCCGCGCGAACAGCTGCTCGTCGCCGATCTTGGCCGCCGCGGACACCGCGAGGCCGGGCTTGGCGAATGTGGCGAGCGCGATCTCGACGTCGTCGTCGATCGTCCCGCGCCGCAGCAGGCCGCGGCTGTCGAGGTCACGGAAGACGGCGGCGCGCACGGCGGCGCGTTCCTCGCCGGTGATGCCGATGTGCGGCACCACGAACGGCAGCGGCGCGCGGCCGAGCCCGAGTTCCGCCAGCAGGAGATCTACCGCTGCCGGTGACAGCGTCAACGTGTACGGCACGACCCACCCCTAAATCCGGTCTCTCCCCGGCGAAACCGTAGTCCACTCCGCACCGTCGCGGCCATCGGCGCCACGAGCGCGTCACGCGGAGCGCGGTGTTCGGATTCCGTTCAGGAAGTAAGCGGTGCGACGGTCGTAGGCGTCCCGGGGAGGCCGCTCGCCGTGTTTGAGGGCGAGAGCGGTCTCGACGACAAAGGCGTGCAGGTCGCCCGCCGTGAACTCCGGCCGCAGCGTCCCGGCGGCTTGCGCGGCCGCGACGAGTTCTTCGTTGGCCTCGCCCCCGACCCGGCAGATCTCCATGAGCTGCGGCGAGTTCGGATAGGTCTGCAGCAGGACGTCGTTGACGGAGGGCTGGCGGTACTGGAGATCGCGCAGCGCGGTGACGTAGCAACCGACCCGCTCGCCGATGTCGTCGACGGTCCGCATGTGGTCGATGACCGCGAACAGTTCCGTCGCGACGACCTCTTCGATAACCGCCTCGATGAGCCCGATCCGACCGCCGAACCTGTTGAAGATCGTCGCCTTGCTGACTCCCGCCGCCTTGGCGACCTCCTCCAGCGGGACCGTCAGGCCCCGCCCCTGGAAGGCGCCGATGGCAGCGGTTCGGATCTGCTCGGAATTGCGCCTGGCGTCGGCGCGCAGCCGGGATTCCGCGGGCACCGCGACCTCGTCTCTCCACGTAAGTTGACTCTTCCAGTCAGCTTACCTAAGGTCGATGCTGGAAGAAGTTGACCCGCATAGTCAACTTAAGCTCCCGAGGAAGAGACCAGGGGAAATGATCGTTGTCACCGGCGCTACCGGCGGGCTGGGCAGTGCCACCGTCGAGCACCTCCTCAAGCGCGTACCCGCCGATCAGATCGGCGTCAGCGTCCGCGATCCCGCCAAGGCGCGGCACTTCGCCGACCGCGGCGTTCGCGTGCGACAGGGCTCCTACGAGGATCTGGGCGACTCATTCGCGGGTGCCGACCAGGTCCTGCTGATCTCCGGCAACGACCCCGCCGCCGACCTGGTCAGCCTGCACCGACGCGCCATCGACGCGGCCGTCGCGGCCGGTGCCGGGCGGATCCTCTACACAAGCCAGCACGGTGCCGCCCCCGGCAACCCGTATGGGCCGTCGGACCTACACCTCGCCACCGAAGCGATCCTCGGCGACTCCGGAGTCGCCTGGACCGCACTGCGCAACGGTGCTTACGGCCCGCTCGACCAGGTGCTCGGCCCGTGGCAGCGGACCGGCGAGATCGCTCAGCCAGCAGACGGACCCGTCCCGTACACCGATCGTGCGGACATCGCCGAGGCCACCGCGGCCCTCCTCACCGGCGACCGCTCCGTCGACGGCCCCGTCACCCTCGCCGCGCCGACCGCCGTCACTTTCGACGATTTCGCCAAAATCGCTTCCGACCTCACTGGTCGCACCATCAATCGCGTCGTCCTGGACGACGAACAATGGGTTGCCGAACAGATCGCGAACGGGGTCCCGGAGCAGGCGGCCCGGTTCATGCTCACCTGGTACCAGGCCACCCGAGCCGGTTATTTCGCCGAATCGGGCCCGCTGCTGGCCGAGCTTCTCGGCCGCGAACCCCGCACCGTCGCGGACCGGCTTGCCGAAACCGCGTAGCCCGGCTTCCGCTGTGAGCGGATCCGCTGTCGGCGAACCGCTCTTGCCGCCGATGATCACCCACTGCTGCCATGAAGGCATGGCAGATCCCAAACCAGCACTGGTCCTGCACCTCTCGGCAGGCGGAGAGCCGCTGATCTTCCCGCTCACCGCCGACAGTTCCGAGACCGTCCAGGAAAAGCTTCCCGACCTACTCAAACACGGCGGCGTCCACTCGCTCGAAACCCGGGACGGCAACACTGTTTCCGTGAATTTCGTCCACGTGGCAGCCGCCTATGTCGACGATTTGAGCCGAAAGGGCAAATTCGGCCTGTCCGTTTAGCGCCGCGCGAGTTCGAGCAGCCCGGCGCGGATCTCCGGTCTGCTCGCGGCGACAAGCAGGAACGTCGCCTCGCGCACCAGACGGCCGGCGTGCGCCCCGGCCAGCACCGCGCGGCTGCCCGTCGCGGCGGTGAGCGCGCCCGCCGACCGGTACGCCAGGTCGGCTCCGGCCGCGCGGGCGGCCGGGAGCGTGGCCGGGTCGGCGAGACCGGCGTTGAGGCGACGCCGGATTTCGTCCTGTTCGGACCGCAACGCCGTCGCCGTTTCCTCCTCGCCAGCGGCCTCGATCAAGGTGGCGCACCGCTCGGCCAATCCAAGCGGCGCGCACCCGTTGAGCCGGGCCGCGAACGTATTGCCAGCCACGAATTTGTCATAGCTGACCTGGGCGAAAACGGATTCGTCCGGAATGAAGTGATTGTCGAGCTTCAGCCGCACCGTCGCGGTGCCTTGCGCGGCCATGAGCGTCAACGGTTCGGCGACCAGGCTGTGTCCGACGATCGGCGACACCAGGGCATTGACCACCGTGTCACCGTCGCGGCCGGACAGCTGCAGCAGATCAATCGCGTCCCAGCCACTCACGAACGGCGCTTCGCCGTCGAACCGATAACCGCCGTCGACGCGCTCGACCCGCACTCGCGGCGGCGTCGGAATCACCCCCGCGTACGCGACGCCCGCGCGCAGCCGTCCGCTGATCAGGTCCGCCAGATATCGCTCACGCAGGTCTTCCCGGTCCGTCGCGGCCAGCCCGGCGACGAGACCGTGGTGCTGCAGCCAGGTGAACGCGGTGCTCAGGCACCCGCCGGCCAGCGCTTCGAGCACGCCGACCAACTGGTCGAGATCCACCCCGGAATCGGGTGCGGCGAGACCGTAGAAACCTTCCTCGGCGAGCGCGTCGAAATGCGACCGCGGCACCACGCCGTGGCGGTCCACCTCGGCGGCCGCGGGAAACAACAGGTCGTCGGCGAGAGCGCGCGCACGGGAAACCAGGTCGGCCATGAAACCAAGCTACCCAAAAAGACAAAAAGGGCGTCTCGCCGAACGCGAGACGCCCTTTTCGGACCAGCTCAGCCGATCACAGCTCGTAGAGCCGCTTCCAGTTTTCGCGCGAGGTCAGTTCCGGCATCGCGCGCTTGTACTGCTCCTGCACGCCCGCGCCTTCCTTGCGCAGCCGGTTGATCACCTTCGCGCCGCGCTTGGCGAGGTCGAACATCTTGACCTTGTCGTAGCTGCGCACGCGCACGCCTTCCTGCGACGCGTCGGTGACCACGGCGGTGTCGAACAGCGCGATGTGCCACCAGTGCGCCTCGTCGATCGGCACCGCGCCGAGTCCGAAGCGGCTGCGGCCGAGCGCCTTGTCGAGGATGCGCTTGATCAGCACGAGCCGCTGCATGCTCGGCCGCGGCGCGCTGTTGATGATGCCGATGTCGTTGGACGCGATGCCCGGCACGTCAGTGGCCTTGTGCCGCTTGGTCTCCGGGTACGCGTCGCGGATCCGGCGGATCTCCTTCATCGCCTCGACGCCGCCGTCGCGCAGGACCTCCGGGCCCTCCAGGAAGTCCTCGACCGCCTTGATCAGGGTCGCGGACAGGCCGTACTGCATGCCGAGCAGGTAGCGCACCAGCTGCGCCATCAGCACGCGCGAGAGCAGGTTCAGGTTGAACGGCGAGTGCAGCGCGGCGGTGATGATCGAGTTGCGCAGGTTGAAGTACCGGTGCCACTCGTCCCAGTCCTTCCAGTGGAAGTCCGCGTGCCACACGCCGGCGCCCGGAAGGGTCACCGTGGGGAAGCCGTATTCGCGGGCGCGGTAGGAGTACTCCGCGTCGTCCCACTGGAAGAAGAACGGCAGCGGGTAGCCGATGGCCTTGACGACCTCGTACGGGATCAGGCACGACCACCAGCCGTTGTACCCGGCGTCGAGGCGGCGTTCCTGGCGGTTCGGGTTGCCGTCCTCGTCGACGCCGAGCAGGTCCGCGGTGGACAGCGAGTGCTGCACCGGCTGCCCCGGCTCCAGCGTGTTCAGCCGGGCGTACTCGGCGCCGACGTGCAGCTGGTTCGGGTGCAGCAGGTTGAGCATCTGGCCGCCGACGATGATCGGGTTGGCCGAGCGGTTGGAGAACGCCGTCATGCGCACGACGAGGTCCGGCTCGAGCAGCACGTCGTCGTCCATGAACAGCACGTTCGCGTGCTCGGTGGCGGTGTGCCCGGCCACCTCGTACAGGCCGCGGGTGAAGCCGCCCGCGCCGCCGAGGTTCGGCTGCTTGATGTAGTGCAGCTTCTCGCCGAGGTCCTTCGCGACCTGCTCGAAGCCCTCGCGCGATTCGACCAGGTCGGTGCCCTGGTCGGCGACGTAGATGGCGTCGAGGGTGTCCAGCGAGGACACGTCCGCGGCGAGCGCCTGGAGGTTCTTCAGGCAGTCGTCGGCGCGGTTCATCGTGCAGATGGTGACCGCGGTCGGGCGGATCGTCTCCGGCGCGTCGACGGTCCAGCGGACCTGCTCGACCCGCAGCGTCTGGCCGCCCTCGGTCTCGAGGTCGAGCCACAGCGCGCCGCCGTCGTAGAACTTGTCCAGCTTGCCGGTCAGCTCGACCTTGGCGCTCTTCGCGCCGGAGACCTGCTGCGCGTCGACCACGCGCGGGTCGCCGAGCATGTCGGAAGCGCCGAGCGACAGCAGCCCGTCGCCGGTGACGACGGCTTCGAGCTTGACCTCGGTCGCGGTGGTCCAGCGCTGCCAGTAGCTCGCCGGGAAGCGGCCGAAGTAGGTGTTGCCGGTGACCTTCGCGGACGGCTCCAGCGTCACGCTGCCGCGATCGCGCTGGGCGTTGCCCTGCAGGACCTCGGCGTACATGTCCTTGCTGACGATGGGAGCCGGCCCGGCGTACAGCCCGCGCTGGGCCGTGAGCCTGCCTTCGGGGGCGTGTTCGGCGAACCGCGTCTGGCCTGCGGGGGCCGCCTCCGCGACCGGGGCTGCTTTACCGGGCATCGAACTCAGTTCTCCTTTACCGGCCGTACACGGAACACGACCCACTTGAGCATCACGAAATTGATCACGGTGGCCGTCCCCTGGGACACGACCCAGGCGAGCGTGGCCTTCCACGCCATCTCCGGCAGCACGTTCAGCATGAGCCGATTCACGCCGATCGTCACGAAGAAGGTCACCGCGTACAGCAGAACGAACCCGCCGACCTGGGCGTTCCCCTCGCGCTTGCCCGCAGCGAAGGTGAAGCGCCGGTTCAAGAAGAACGCGGTGGTCGTGCCCACGATGAAACTGATCGCGCGCGCGATGTCCACCCACGGCGTGGCGTCCATGCCGACCGCACGCAGCAGCGAGTACGTGCCCAGGTCGAGCAGGGCGCAGAAGCCGCCGATCGCCGCGAAGCGGATCAGCTGGCCCAGCAGCCCGGGGCCCCCGGGCGCCTGCTGCGCTTGGTCACTCTGCGGTTCTGTAGCCACCACTTGGAATACCTTCTCGGCCTATTGCGTCAGTGTCCGTATTACCCACTTCGACGCTCGGACGCTTGTGCCTTGATGCGCAAAGTGTAGAAGCGGGCACTTCAGGGTCACGTTCCGGGCGGTGTTCGGCGTGGCTACCCTGGTCCGCGTGACCCAAGCACCCGAGACACAGCGCCGCACGCTCACCGGCTGGGGCCGCACCGCCGGGACCGTCGCCGACGTGCTGAGCACGCGCGACGTCGAGGCTATCGCCCGAGCCGTCGCCTCCGCAGGCCCGCGCGGGGTCATCGCCCGCGGCCTCGGCCGGTCCTACGGCGACCCGGCGCAGAACGCGGGCGGCCTGGTCGTCGACATGACCGTGCTCGACCGCATCCACTCGATCGACCCGGACTCCGGCCTCGTCGACCTCGACGCGGGCGTCAGCCTCGACAAGCTGATGCGCGAGGCGCTGCCGTACGGCCTGTGGGTCCCGGTCCTGCCGGGCACCCGCCAGGTGACGATCGGCGGCGCGATCGCCAACGACATCCACGGCAAGAACCACCACTCGGCGGGCAGCTTCGGCAACCACGTGGTGTCGATGGACCTGCTCACCGCCGACGGATCCGTGCGCACGCTCACCCCGGAGGGCCCGGATTCGGAGCTGTTCTGGGCGACGGTGGCGGGAATCGGACTTACCGGGATCATCGTCCGCGCGACCGTGCGGATGAAGAAGACGGAATCGGCCTACTTCTACGTGGACGCCGACCGCACCTCGAACCTCGACGAGACCCTCGGGCTCTTCACCGATGGTTCAGACCTCAACTACGACTACTCGATGTCGGTGCCGGACCTGATCTCGTCCGACAGCCGCCTCGGCCGCGCGACGTTCTCCCGCGGTTCGCTCGCCACGCTCGACCAGCTGCCGCCGAAACTGCGCGCCAACCCGCTGCGCTTCGACGCGCCGCAGCTGCTGACGCTGCCCGACGTGTTCCCCAGCGGTCTGGTCAACAAGCTGACCTCGACCATGATGGGCAACCTGTGGCAGCAGACCGTGCCCAAGAAGGGCGCGCGCGGCAAGATCCAGAACCTGACGCAGTTCTACCACCCCCTCGACATGCTGAGCGAGTGGAACCGCGGCTACGGCAGCAAGGGCTTCCTGCAGTACCAGTTCTCCGTGCCGTTCGGCGCGGAAGAGCAGCTCAAGGGCATCTGCCGGGCGATCTCGCGGTCCGGGCACTACTCGTTCCTGAACGTGTTCAAGCGGATGGGCGACTCGAACCCGTCCCCGATGTCCTGGCCGACGCCGGGCTGGATGCTGAGCGTCGATTTCCCGATCAAGAACGGGCTCAGCCGGTTCTGCGAGGAAATGGACGAGATGGTCCTGGACGCGAACGGCCGCCTGTACACCGCGAAGGACTCGCGCACCTCGCCCGAGACGTTCGCGAAGATGTACCCGCGGCTGGAGGAGTGGCGCAAGGTGCGCGCTTCCGTTGACCCCGAAGGCGTTTTCGCCTCTGACATGAGCCGGAGGCTCGCACTGTGATCGACGCGGTCGGTAACCCCCAGTCCCTGCTGCTGCTCGGCGGCACGTCCGACATCGCGCTGGCGATCGCGGAGAAGTACCTCGCGGAGAAGCCGCTGCGGGTCGTACTGGCCGCCCGTCCTTCGCCGCGGCTGGAGGAAGCCGCGCAGCGCCTGAAGGATCGCGGTGCCGAAGTGTCCACTGTGGCCTTTGACGCCAACGACCTCGCCTCGCACCCGAAGGTGCTGGACGAGGCGTTCGCCGGCGGTGACATCGACGTCGCGGTGGTCGCGTTCGGTCTGCTCGGCGAGGCCGAGGAGCTGTGGCAGGACCACGGCAAGGCCGTTGAGCTGGCGACGGTGAACTACACCGCCGCGGTGTCGGTCGGCGTCGCGCTGTCGGAGAAGCTGAAGACGCAGGGCCACGGCAAGGTCATCGCGCTGTCGTCGGTGGCGGGCGAGCGGGTCCGCCGGTCGAACTTCGTGTACGGCTCGACCAAGGCCGGTTTCGACGGCTTCTACCTCGGTCTCGGCGAGGCGCTCGCGCCGCACGGCGTGCAGGTGACCGTCGTCCGGTCGGGCCAGGTCAAGACCAAGATGACCGCCGGAATGAAGGACGCTCCGCTGACCCGGACCGCCGAGCAGGTCGCCGACGTGGCGGTCGACGCGGCGCGCAAGGGCAAGGAGCTCGTCTGGTCGCCGTCGGAGTTCCGGCTGGTGATGTCGATCCTGCGGCACGTGCCGCGGAAGATCTTCCGCAAGCTGCCGGTCTGACGTTTTCGCGGCCCGGCCTCCACCGTTCGGTGGATGCCGGGCTGACCAGCTCGACGATGTCCTGAGGTGCCCGCGCGCCGAAACTCGGGGCATGGGGAAAGAATTCCGCTCGTCGCTGGCCGCGCTGCTGATCGACCTCGGCGCGCCAGTCGGCGGCTATTACCTGCTCCGCGCCTTCGACGTCCCGCCGGTGTGGGCACTGCTGCTCAGCGGCCTGCCGCCCGCGCTGCGCGTGCTGTACACGCTGGTCACCCGGCGTCGCGTGGACGGGATCGGGCTGCTCGTCCTGATGTTCCTGGCCGTCGGTTTGGCCACCACGCTGATGACCGGCGACGCGCGGCTGATGCTCGTGCGCGGTGCCTGGTTCAGCACGCTGGCCGGGGTCTGGCTGCTCGCGAGCCTGGTCGTCGGCCAATATCCGACGACCTATCAAGCGGCCCGCGCCTTGCTGCCCGGCCGTGGCTCCCGGCTGGACGCGGCGTGGGATGAGCGGCCGTCGTTCCGCCGGGCGTGGCGGGCGCTGACGGTGGTGTGGGGCGTCGGCAGTTTGGTCCACAGTGGACTGAGCATCGGGATGGCGTACACGCTGCCGGTCGACGACGTCCCCGCGCTCGATGCCGGGCTGTCGATCGCGTTCTTCGTGGGGCTGCAGGTGATTACGCAGATTCTGCTGATTCGCGAGGGCACGCTTCGTCAGGTGCTGCGGCCGTCTACAGTGGACTGATCGCCCGACGGCGGACGCAGCCCGTCCACCAGCCGGGCGGGATTCACGCCGAGACCGTCGGCGAATTTGAGCAAGTTGTGCAGATTGATGTTGCGCAGCCCGCGTTCGACCTGGCTCACGAACGTCCAGTGCACTCCGGCCAGTTCGGCCAACTGTTCCTGACTCAGCCCCGCCTCGTTGCGGAATTCGCGCACGCGTTCGCCAACGGTGCGCGTCGCGGCGGAGATCGGAGGCTTGGCCATCGTCGGTTAATCACACACGTCTACCGCCGCCAAGGCCAGAGCAGGAATAATCAGAGCATGAATGCCTATAGCGTTCACGTCTAGCCGGAGGTGGCTTTCCAGAATTGCTACCTGTCCGCAATTGCTGACACCAACACCACGCGGGTAATCAATCGGCTACCGTGCTTATGGCGATTGCGAGAGGGGGCGCAGGTGCGGGAGGACGTCGCTCAGGCGGTGACCCTGCCCGTCGAAGCACTCTCGGTCGTCTGGGACATGCTCGATCTCGGCGAACAGCATCCGATGCTGCGCGCGAAGCGAGTCTGGGTCAAAACCGGCGCACACCGCGAACTTCACGCCGCCACCATCAATCTCCTCGCCCGGCTCGGCCTCGCGGACAACGACGCACCGTCCGCGTATTTGCGCACCACCCTGCAAGTCCTCGCCGACGCCGAACGCGAGTACTTCGCCTGGTCGGCATTACGCGGCGGAATCCAGCGGACCGGCATAGTCGCGCAACGAGAACAAGCCGCGATTCTGATTTCCGCGCAGGACGGCCTGGTCGAAATCCAGCCAGCCGCACCGACCCGGCTGGCCACGACGCTTTTCGGCACGCTTCCGCAAATCCCCGGCGCGCCAGTGCGGTCCGTTTCGGTCACCCCCGCGACCGACTCCGCCCCGGACCCGTTCGACGAGACCAACAGCCACGAATACCTCGCCTCGACGCTGAATCAACCGGCGGAAGCAACGCACGAGCTCTACGTCGGCCGGCGCGCGAATGGCCGGCACCTCACCGGCGGCCCGATCCTCGCCGCCGACGTGAAATCCGGCCGAATTCTCACTTACCGAACGACCGACGGCCGGACCGAACTCATCCCCGGCACCCCGCGAGCGATCGTGAAGATCCTCAACGACACCTTCGCCGCGCTTTAACCCAGCACGACCGGGCAATGCGGATTCGGCGTCTCCGCCAATTCGATCATCGCCTCCAGTCGCTCCCGCGTGCGTTCGAGACCGGAGATGTACTCGTCCAGCCGGGCTTTCTCCGTGCGCAACCGATCGCGCGACTCCGGCGTGCTGACGCCCGCGTGCAGGCACGGCATCAACTCGCGGATAGTCGCACTGGACAGCCCGGCCGCGTAAAGCTGCTGGATCAGCCCGACCCAGGACACCGCATCGTCGCCGTACCGCCGCTGGCCGCCGGCCGTACGCGTCGATTCGAGCAGACCTTGCTGCTCGTAGTAGCGCAGCGAACGCACGCTGACCCCGGCGCGCTCCGCCACCTCTCCGATCCTCATCCGCAAGCCTCCGCCGTGATCCGCACAACAAACACGAGAACCTGACACCGACGTCAGGATCCAGGATAGCCGTTGTCCCCTTCCGACAGCTTTCCCCAGGAGAACCCCATGCAGATCGCAGGCTCAACCGCGCTGGTCACCGGCGCCGGACGCGGACTCGGCACCCACTTCGTCCGCGCCCTGCTGGAGCGCGGCGCGGCGAAGGTCTACGCCACCGCTCGCCGCCCCCTCGACCTCGACGGTGCCGTGTCGCTGCAGCTGGACGTCACCGATCCGGACTCGATCGCAGCCGCCGCGGCCGCCGCCCCGGACGTCAACCTGCTGATCAACAATGCCGGAATCGCTGGCTTCACCGACCTGGTGACTGGCGACCTGGCCGAGATTCGCCGCGAAATGGAGACGAATTTCTTCGGCCCGCTCCAGGTAACCCGCGCATTCGCGCCAGGACTGAAAGATGGCGCGGTTCTGAACGTGCTGTCCGCCCTTTCTTGGGCGGTCTACCCGGGCTCGGCGGGATACGCGGCGTCGAAATCGGCGGCGTGGAGCCTGACCAACTCGGTGCGGCTGGAGCTGCTGGCCCAGCGCACGCTGGTCAGCGGCCTGGTCATGGCCAGCACCGACACCGACATGATGGCGAGCTTCGACATCCCGAAGAACGACCCGGCCGAGGTCGTCCGGCTCGCGCTGGACGGCCTGGAGGCGGGAGAAATCGAGATCATCGCGGACGCGGACAGCGCGACCGCGAAAGCCGCGCTGTCCGAGCATCCGACGGTTTTGTACCCGGCACTACTGGGCGAATAAGGTCTTGCGGGCAGGGATTCTGCGCGAAAGGCTCGATCAATTCCCAGAGCCGGTGTTGCCGCCATTCCCGTTGCCGAACCCGGGGCCGTTGTTCTCGTTGCCGCCGTTCTGGCCGTCCGGGACGCGGTGGCGCTGGCCGGGACCGCCGTCGTTGAAGCGGTGGCCGCCCTGGTGCTGACTCATGCCGGGGCGGCCGGAGTGGTGCGTCGCGGCCATGACGCCGCCGACGATTCCGCCGCCCACGGCCAGTCCCAGGACGCCCACCGCGACCAGTTGCGTCGCCCGGTGGGCCACGAACCGGCGGAAGCCGCTCTGCTTCGGCGGCGGCAGCGGCATGCCCCACGGACCGGGTTGGGCGTAAGGGCCGGGCTGAGGCGGTTGCTGAGCGGCCTGCTGACCCGCTTGAGACGCCTGCTCAGCAGACGACGCCGGTTGGCCCGCCTGTTCGGCCGACGGCCCAGGCTGGTGCAGCTGGCTGGTCTGCTCGGCGGGCGGTACCGGCTGACTCGGCTGAGTGGCCTGCTCAGCCGACCCCGGCTGACCAGCGGAAGCCCCGCCCAGGTCCCCGGTCCGGCCGAACTGCTCGGTCGGTTCCTGCCCCGCGGGCCCGCCGGTCGCGCCAGGGCCCGCAGGCTCACCGGGCGAGGGGTTCTCGTTGTCGTTCATCGTCGGTCCTCCGGGCTGAGCGGGTGGGAGGCGGGGTGTCCCGGCTCCCACCCCTGAGGGTGACCGTCGATGCTGTGGAGAAGCTGAATCCCAGCTGTCTAAATCCGCGCGCCGTTCACAGGTAGAACGACAGGAACAGGGTCACGACCCAGGTCGCGCCGAGCACCTGCAGCACGCGGTCCTTCAGGGCGATCTCGTCGGGCGCGCCCGCGTTGCCGCCGTCCACGTCGACCGCGTAGCGGAGCACCGCGATCACGAACGGGACCATCGACACGACCGCCCACACCGAGTTGTGCTCGGCCTGGCGGATCTCGAACGCCCACAGGCAGTAGGACATGATCAGGATCGCCGCGGACGTCGCCCACACGAAGCGCAGGTAGCTCGCCGAGTACTTCTTCAGCGAGGACCGGATCTTCGCGCCGGTGCGCTCGAACAGCATGATCTCCGCGTAGCGCTTGCCCGCCACCATGAACAGCGAGCCGAACGCCGTGACCAGCAGGAACCACTGCGACATCGCGATGCCGCCCGCGACACCGCCGGCCACCGAGCGCATCAGGAAGCCCGAGCCGACGATCGCCAGGTCCACCACCGGCTGGTGCTTCAGGCCGAAGCAGTAGCCGAGCTGGACGGCTTCGTAGACCGCCAGCACGATGGCGAGGCGCCAGTCCGCCGCGAACGACACGGCGAGCCCGGCCAGGAAGAACACCACGGCTGACGCGTAGGCCACCGGGACCGGGACGATGCCCGCCGCGATCGGGCGGTTGCGCTTCGTCGGGTGGGCCCGGTCGGCCTCGACGTCGACGGCGTCGTTGATCAGGTAGACCGACGAGGCGGTGAGCGAGAACGCCACGAACGCGATCAGCGCGTCGATGACCAGCTCGGTCCGGTTCGTCGCCTTGGAGAACGCGAAGAACGGCGCCGCGAAGACGAGGACGTTCTTCACCCACTGCTTCGGCCGCGCGGTTTTGATCACCCCGAGCACGAGACCCACGGGGCTCGGGCCGGAAGACGGCGCCGGGGCGGCCGGGGTCGAGGCCGGAGCCTCGGGCTTCTCGGCCTTGTCGGTGGTTTCTTGTGCCACGTCGGTCTTGTCGGCAGCCGGTTCCGTCGCTTGCGCGGATTCGGCCGTACCGGACGCGTTTTCGGTTCGCTCGTCGGTCGTTTCGCTCATCGCTTCTTGGTCAGCTTCCGTCGGATCAGACCGCCGACGACGCCTCCCAGGGCGGCTCCGGCCAGAACGTCTGTCGGATAGTGAACGCCGAGCAGCAGCCTCGAGGCGAGCATCGGCGGTACCAGGGCGGGGACCAGGTTACGCCCGGTCAATCCGGAGTAGAGCACCGCCGCCGCTGTCGTCGACGTCGCGTGCGACGACGGGAAGCTCAGCTTGCTCGGCGTGCCGACCAGAACCTCCACGCTGGGATGGTCCGGACGGCGCCGCCGCACGACGCGCTTCACGGCGATCGACGCGGCGTGCGCGCCCACCACTCCGGCCGACGCGACCAGCCAGTCTTTGCGCCGGTCGCGGTCCACCGCCGCTCCGAGCAAGCCCAGCGCGAACCATCCCGCGCTGTGCTCCCCGAACAGCGACATTCCCCGCGCGACCTGCACCGTGCCGGGCTTCTTCAGCACCTTCTGGGTGCGGGAGAGCACAGCGACTTCACCACGCGGGGTGTCTTTCTCAAGCATCGATCGACCCATCGAGGGGCGCACCGTCGGTCAGGTGCGGGGCGATCTTGTTGTCGAACATCGACAGCGCCGACCCGATGGCCATGTGCATGTCGAGGTACTTGTACGTGCCAAGACGCCCGCCGAACAGCACGTTCTTCTCGCGCGCCTCGGTCTTCGCCAGCTCGCGGTAGCTTTCCAGCTTCTCGCGGTTCTCGGCGGTGTTGATCGGGTAGTACGGCTCGTCGTCTTCCTTCGCGAAACGCGAGTACTCGCGGAAGATGACCGTCTTGTCCTTCGGGTAGTCCCGCTCCGGGTGGAAGTGGCGGAACTCGATGATCCGGGTGTAGGGGACCTCTTCGTCGTTGTAGTTCACGACCGAGGTGCCCTGGAAGTCGCCCGTCTGCGCGACCTCGGACTCGAAGTCGACGGTGCGCCAGGTGAACCGGCCCGCCGAGTAGTCGAAGTAGCGGTCCAGCGGGCCGGTGTAGACGGTCGGGGTGCCCGCCGGGATGTGCTCGCGGACGTCGAAGTAGTCGACGTTCAGCCGGATCTCGATGTTCTCGTGCTCGGCCATCTTCTCGAGCCACGCGGTGTAGCCGTTGACCGGCAGACCCTCGTACGTGTCGTTGAAGTACCGGTTGTCGAAGGTGTAGCGGACCGGCAGCCGGTTGATGATGTTCGTGCCGAGGTTCTTCGGGTCGTTCTCCCACTGCTTCGCGGTGTACCCGCGAATGAACGCCTCGTAAAGCGGGCGGCCGATCAGGGAGATCGCCTTTTCCTCGAGGTTCTGCGCGTCCTCGGTCCGGAACTCGGCGGCCTGCTTCGCGATGAGCTCGCGCGCCTCGTCCGGCGTGTGCGACTTGCCGAAGAACTGGTTGATCAGGCCGAGGTTCATCGGGAACGAATAGACCTGGTCCCGCACCCTGGCGAAGACCCGGTGCTGGTACCCGGTGAACTCGGTGAAGCGGTTGACGTAGTCCCACACCCGCTTGTTGGACGTGTGGAAGAGGTGCGCGCCGTAGCGGTGCACCTCGATGCCCGTTTCGGGCTCGACCTCGGAGTAGGCGTTGCCCCCGAGGTGGTGGCGGCGCTCGAGGACCAGGACCTTCTTGCCCAGCTCGGCCGCGGCCCGTTCGGCGATGGTCAGGCCGAAGAAACCGGACCCGACGACGACGAGGTCGTAACCGCGAAAGTCGTCTTCAGTAATCTTGGCGGAGTTCGTGTGCTCGCTCACGGGCGCTCAGGGTACGCAGTCGTGCGACCGCCTCCCGAACCGACCTCGGCATCCCGCCGGGTTTTACCCGCACTACACAAGTGAGAAGCATGCCTGCACCAGACACCTTCTGGACTTATCTCGGCGCGGTCGCCACTTACCTGGCCGTGCTGGTGGTCCCGGGCGGCATCATCGGGAGGGCCGCGGGAGTGCGCGGCTGGGCCCTGGCCGGACTAGCGCCGCTGCTCAGCTACGCCGTCACCGGCCTTGGCGGGCCGTGGCTGGCAGCCGTCGGCCTTCACTACAACGTCCTGACCGCCTCGGCGTGCACGCTGCTGCTGGCCGGGATCGCGTGGGGCATCCGCAGGCTGTGCCTCGTGCGCGGCTGGATCAAGCCCGGCGCGGAGGAGCCCCCGGTCGTCTGGAGCACGCGTGCGCACTGGTCGGTCGCCGCGTGCGTCGTGGTGGCGACCGCGCTGTCGATCGCCGTGGTGCTGTCCGCGCGCGGCGGGACGACGGCGGTCTTCCAGCGCTGGGACACCGTCTATCACGCGAACGGCATCCGCTACATCGCCGACACCGGCGACGGCTCGCTGATCGGCATGAGCAAGATCAACTGGTATCCGGACGGCTCGTTCTACCCGAACGGCTATCACCTGGTCGCCGCGCTGGTCTACCAGATCTCCGGGACGAGCATCCCGGTCACGCTGAACGCCGTGACCATGCCGGTCGCGGGCATCTTCGCGCTGTCGATGGTCGCTTTGGTCCGCCAGATGGGCGGCCGTGCGGTATTCGCGGGCTGCGCGGCTCTCATCGCCGCCGCGGCCACCACGGGCGCGTACGAGTCAGTGTCGAGCGGCTTGCTGCCGTACGCGCTGGGCGTGGTCCTGACACCGCTCATGGTGGTTTCGCTGCAACGCTTCCTCGTACGCCCGGGCGTCGACACCGGCTTAGTGCTCGCGCTAACCGTGGACGGCTTGCTCGTCGCGCATTCGAGCGCACTATTCGGCGGCACGCTCTTCGCGGCGCCACTGGTGCTGCAGCGCTGGTATCGGTCGCTTCGCGGGCTTCAGGTGGACGGTGTGCCCGAAGGACGCAACGGGCTGCGCGTGATCGGTGGCGACATCGTGCGCACAGTGCCGGTCATGGTGATCGGGCTCGCGCTCGCCGCACTGCAGATCCTGGGCGCGATCGGCTTCACCAACGGCGCATACCCGTACCAGCCGTGGAATTCGGACCTGCCGGTCATGTCGGCGCTGAACATGCTCGCCACGTTCCAGCAGGTGCTGCACAAACCGCAGCTCTGGCTCACCGTGCTGCTCGTGGTCGGCGTGCTGAGCTTCCGCTCGCTCGGCAGGCTGCGCTGGCTGATGGTGTCCGCGATCGGGCTGTCCGGACTGTTCGTGCTGGTCACGTCCTACGGCGCGTCGCCGCTGGTGATCTCGCTGTCGCGGCCGTGGTGGAACGACCGGTTCCGGCTGATGGCGCTGGCCGCGATCCCGCTGTGCCTGCTCGCCGGGCACGGCATGGCGGAACTGCAGCGCTGGATCGCCCAGCTGATCCGCTCGGTCAGCTGGGCGAAGGCGCGGCCGAAGGTGGTGTCCCGGCTCGGAGTCGCGGCGGCGGCGGTCGTCGTGGCCCTGACCGCGGTGCTGACCGGCGGTTTCTACCGGACCGCGAACGCCACTGCGGTGTCGTTCCTGTACTACAACGGGCCGGAGGGCGAGGTCACGCCGCCGGTCAGCCCGGACGAGATCGCGGCCATGGACTTCCTCGGCCGGATGGGCATCCCGTCGGACCAGAAGGTGCTGAACGACCGCCTCGACGGCACCGCGTGGATGTACGCGCTGACCGGCGTGCACCCGGTGGCGGGCCACTACGACGGCGGCGGCCCGATCTCGCCGGACGCGAAGTACCTGGCGCTGCACTTCCGCGATTACGACCTCGACCTGCGCGTTCGCGAGGCGGTGCAGCGGCTGAAAGTGCACCACGTGCTCGTGGGCAGCGGCTCGATCGCGAGGGACGCGCCGATCTCCCCCGGTCTGCGCGACCTCCGGGGCAGCGATTTCCTGCGCCTCGTGTACGACAATCCCGGCGCGCAGATCTACACGATCATCAAGTAAGTCCTCGGGACCGCGGCCTCCCCGGCCGCGGTCCCGAGTTCTTATTCGGCCTTGAGACCCGGAAGCACTTCTTCGACGACCTTTTCCAGCACCGACTCGTGCCCCTCGTACGGCCCGCTCGAACGCGGCCAGTGCGCGATAACGTCGGTGAAGCCCAGCTCACGGGCCCTTTCGGTGGCCTCGCGGAACGCCGCGACACTGCTGAGCGAGAACACCGGAGCCGCGTCGAGGCTCAGGTGCCGCTGGATGCCCGCCGGCTCGCGACCGGCCGCTTCGAGCCGCTGGTCGAACGTGCGGACCAGCTCCTCGATGCCGGTCCACCATTCGTCGAGGGTGGAGCCGCCGCGACCGGTGGTGACCCAGCCCGCCCCGAACCGCGCGGCCAGCGTCATGGTGCGCGGGCCGTTGGCCGCGACCAGGAACGGCAGCCGAGGCCGCTGCACCGTGCCGGGCAGATTCCGCGCGCCGCGCGCGGAGTAGTACTCGCCGGAGAAGTCGAAGTTGTCGGTCATCAGCAGCCCGTCGAGGGCCTCCACGAACTCGGTGAAGCGGTCGACCCGCTGCCGCGCGGTCAGCTCCGGCGCGGCGAGCACCTGCGCGTCGTAGCGCGAACTGTCCACGCCCGCGCCGACGCCCAGCACGAAACGCCCGTCGGACACGTCGTCCAGGGTGATCAGCTCGCGCGCGAACGGCACGGGATGCCGCGCGACCGGCGAGGCGACGAAGGTGCCCAGCCGGATCGTGGAGGTGACCATGGCCGCCGCGGTGAGGGTGGGCACGGCGGAGAACCACGGGCCGTCGACCAGCGATCGCCAGCCCAGATGGTCGTAGGTCCACGCGTGGTCGAAGCCGTACTCCTCGGCCGCGCGCCATTTCGGCTCGGCCGCCCACCAGCGGTCTTCAGGAAGAATTACGATGCCTGCTCGCACGAGGCCGACCGTAACGTCCAGCACTGACATTCGCTCGAACGGGCGGCGACCGGGAGAATGGGACGCGTGGAGAAACCCCGGTTGATCGCGTCCGATGTCGACGGCACCCTGCTCGGCCCCAGCGAAAAAGTGACGCCGCGCACGGTGGCGGTCGTCCAGCGGGTCCTGGCCGACGACGTGCCGTTCGTGCTGAGCACCGGCCGCCCGCCGCGCTGGATCGCGCCGATCGCCGGGCCGCTCGGGCTGACCGGGTACGCGGTGTGCGCCAACGGCGCCGTGCTGCTGGACATCGGAGCCGATTCGGTGGTCGCGGTGCACGGCGAACTCGAGCCGGTCCTGCTGCACGACCTGGCCTCCGCGCTCGACAAGGCGCTGCCCGGCTGCCGGCTGGCCGCGGAACGGGTCGGCACCGGATCAGTGGACCACGAACTGCGCAATTTCGTGATCGAGCCGGAGTACCACAACCCGTGGGGCGACGAGGAGAGCCGGATCGCGCCGCGCGCCGAGGTGCTCGGGAAAACCGCGATCAAGCTGCTGGTCAGCCGTCGGGGGATGACGTCGGAGGAAATGGCCGAGGCGGTGAACGCGGTGCTCGACGGCGCGGTGGACGTCACGTACTCGTCCACCGGCGGGCTGATCGAACTGTCCGCGCACGGCGTGACCAAGGCGACCGGGCTCGCGGACATCGCCGAACGCTTCGACGTGCCCCAGTCGGCGGTGATCGCCTTCGGCGACATGCCCAACGACGTCGAGATGCTGCAGTGGGCCGGGCACGGCGTCGCGATGGCCAACGGGCACCCGAAGGTGCTGGCGGTGGCGGACGAGGTGACGGGACCGGCTGCGGAGGACGGGGTGGCGCAGGTGCTGGAGCGCTGGTTCTAAGCGCTCCAATGCCGGTTTCTCAGTAGCGCGCGGGGGTTCTCGGGCCCGGCGTGGCGCCCCGCGAGTCCGAGGTTCGTGAGGGGAACCCTGAGGGAATCTGATTCCCTCAGGGTTCCCCTCACGGACTTTCGGCCAGGCTGCACGAATGTGGCTGTCCGGCAAGGAAGTTACGAACGCTGGCGTCCTTCGGCGTGCCAGTCCGGGAATTCGTAGCGGCTCCACAGCAATGACCGCTGCCGCGCCAACTCCCCTGCCGTCGGTTCGCGCGGCGGGAGCGGGCCGAGCAGTCCCGCCGCAGCTGCGCGGACAGTGTCTTCCACTTCCGTCAGCGGCAGCCGCACGCCGTGGTCGACCAGGGACGCGACCTTGCTCCGGTGCGAATCCAGCGGCTTCGGGTCCGGCGGCGGGCCGGTGAGGTATGCGCCGACGCGAGCGGCATCCGTGTCGACCAGCAGCGTCGAATGCGCCAGCAGCACGTCTTTGGTCCGGAAGACCGCGAAGCCGCACAGTTTCGCGTCGCCGACGAAGATGCCGCGGTCGCCGATTCTCGCCGGGAGACCGAGTTTTTCCACTGCGGCGGACATCACCAGTCCGAGCATTTCCAGCGGACGAGGCGCGGGGCCGGGAAGCACGAGCGTCACGTTGAGATTGCCCGGGTCGTGGAACACCGTCCCGCCGCCGCTGGCTCGCCGCAGCACTGGGACGCCGTCGCGAGCGCATTCGTCGACGCGGACCTCGCGGGCGATCCGCTGACCGCGGCCGACCACGACGCACACCGGGTTCCGCCACAGCCACACCACCGGCGCTGTCGGCCCCTCGCGCAGCAGCGCCTCGTCGAACGCCAGGTTTTCGGCTGGGTCGGTGAATTCGGCTCGGACTTCCGACCCGCTCGGCATAGCGTTCCTCCACGATCAGCTGGACTTCGGGATCGTAGAGCAGGCTCAGGACGCGGCCGGGCCGAGCAGGTCCCAGCGGTTGCCCGCGATGTCGCGGAACACGACGACCTGGCCGTACGGCTCGGTCCGCGGTTCGCCGAGGAACTCGACCCCGGCGTCGCGCATCCGCTGATAGCTGGCCTGGAAGTCGTCCGCACGCAGGAAAAACCCGACCCGGCCGGCGTGCTGGTCGCCGACCGCGCGGGACTGCCGGTCGCCGTCCGCCTGAGCCAGGAGGATGCCGGTTTCGCCGCCGGGCGGGCGGACGACCACCCATCGCTTGGGGCGGCCGTCGTTGGTGAGCGACGGCGAATCCTCGGCAAGGTCGAAGCCCAGGGCTTGGGTGAAGAAGTCGATCGCCTCGTCGTAGTCGTCGACGATGATCGCGGTCAGGTGCAGGAAGGCCATGCCGCTAAGGCTGCCAGTGCGGCACGCCGAGCAGGATCATCCGGAGCCGTTTTTCCGCCGCGACCAACGTGCGCTCGTCGGCGGCGGTGTCGCCGGGACGGATGTCCAGCAGTTCGGCGACCGTGCCGAGCATCGCGGTGACGATGAGGTCGGCCAGCAGGTGGAGGTCCTCGGTGGGCCAGGTGCGCAGCGGGTCGAAGCGCGCCAGGTCCAGCGCCAGATCGCTGGAGAACATCCGCATCTCGACCGCGATCGCCCGAGACACCGCGCCGGGACCGGCGTAGCGCTCGCGCGTGACGAACCGGAAGTGGTCCTCGTGCTCGCGGACGTGCCGGTGCAGCGTCTGCACTGAAGCCCGGATCATGCCGCCGTAGCCGCGCTGCTCGGTGCGCGCGCCGCGGAGCATGCCGCGCAGCGTGCGCGTGGTCTCCTCGACCAGCGCGACGCCCAGCTCCTCCATCGACGAGAAATGCCGGTAGAACGCCGTCGGCACGATGCCCGCGCCTTTCGCGACCTCGCGCAGCGAAAGGCTGGCGAAACTCCGGTCGGCGAGCAGGTCGAGCGCCGCGTCGAGCAGCGCCTGACGGGTGCGCTGTTTGCGCTCCTGCCGGCTCACCGGGCCGGCCGGCTCCTCGGCTGCGGACACGTCGAGCAGCGTACTGGCGATCGCCGCATGGCCCACGTCACATCACCTCGCTTCCGCGTTGACAGGCCCCGGGGCCGTGCCCCCACACTAGTCAGTGTACGACTGTGCACTCAACTTCTGGAGGGGTGATGACCGCACTGCTCCCGCGCCGCGTGCGCGGACTCGTCTCGCTCGCCGAGGCGCTGCTCACCCCGCACGGCGCGGACCGGTACCTCGAACTGGTCGACCCGATGCTGGTGCGGCGCGAGATCCGCGGCCGCGTCACCGCCGTGCGGCATCAGACGCCCGACACCGTCACCTTCACGGTGCGGCCGAGCCGGGCGTGGCAGGGCTTCCGCGCCGGGCAGTACGTGCGGATGCAGGTGGAGATCGACGGCGTCCGCCGGACCCGCTGCTACTCGCCGTGCGGCGAGCAGGGCAGCGGTGACCTGGAGTTCACCGTGAAAGCCGACCCGAACGGGCTGGTGTCGCGGCATCTGCAGGACACCGCCGTCGGCGCGGTGGTGGGGCTTTCGCCGGCGGACGGCGAATTCACCCTGCCGTCGCCGCGCCCGGACCGGATCGTGCTGATGAGCGGCGGCAGCGGGATCACGCCGGTCCTCGCGATGGCCCGCACGCTCGTCGCCGAGGGCCACCCCGGCGAGATCGTGTTCCTGCATTACTCGAACACCCCCGCGGACGCCCTTTACCGCGCCGAGTTGGCCGAACTCGCCGCCCGGCACCCGGGGTTCCGCGTGGTCAACGCCCACACCCACGCCCGCCGCGGCGGCGACCTGCACGGCCTGTTCTCCGTCGCGCACCTGGAGAAGGCCGCGCCGTGGTTCCGCGAGGCCGAAACGTTCCTCTGCGGTCCCGCTCCGCTGATGGCCGCTGCACGTGAACTCTTCGAGAACGAGGGGTTGAGTGCACAACTGCACACCGAAGAGTTCACGGCAGCACCGTTGACCTTCGATACCGCGGCCGCCGAGGGCCGGGTGCGCTTCGCCCGCAGCGGCCGGGAGTGCGACAACTCCGGCAAGCCGCTGCTCGAACAGGCCGAGGACGCGGGCCTGACGCCGGAACACGGGTGCCGGATGGGCATCTGCTTCTCCTGCACACAGCTCAAAACCGCCGGACGCGTCCGCAACGCCCGCACCGGCGAGGTCTCCGGCGAGGAGAACGAAGAAATCCAGCTCTGCTTCAGCGTCCCCGTCGGGGACGTCGAAATCGACGCCTGACCACCGGAGGAAGCATCATGACCGGTCTGCAGGACCGCCTGAGCCCCGCACAGGTCGAGGAATTCGGCCGCGAACTCGACGCACTGCGCCAGCGGATCGTCGACGACCTCGGCGAGGAGGATGTCGAGTACATCCGCAAGATCATCAAAACCCAGCGCGCACTGGAGGTGACCGGCCGCGGCCTGCTGTTCGCCGGCTTCCTGCCGCCCGCGTGGCTGGCCGGCGTCGCGGCGCTGTCGGCGGCGAAGATCCTGGACAACATGGAGATCGGCCACAACGTGATGCACGGCCAGTACGACTGGACGCGCATCCCGGAGCTGAGCTCGCAGCGGTTTGAGTGGGACACCGTCGCGCCGGCGGAGAACTGGCGGCATTCGCACAACTACATCCACCACACGTACACGAACATCGTCGACAAGGACCGCGACGTCGGCTACGGAATCCTGCGGATGGACCCGGCGCAGAAGTGGCATCCGTACTACCTGGGCAACCCGGTGTACGCGACGCTGCTCGCGCTGCTGTTCCAGTGGGGCGTCATGCTGCACGACCTGGAAGTCGAGCGGGTGGTGAAGGGCGAGCGAACCTGGGCGGAAAACGTGCCGGTGCTGCGCCGGATCGTCCGCAAGGCCTCGCGCCAGATCGGCAAGGACTACGTCCTGTTCCCGCTGCTCACCGGTCCGCTGGCGCCGCTGACGCTGCTGGGCAACGCGAGCGCCAACCTGGTCCGCAACCTGTGGGCGTTCTCGATCATCTTCTGCGGCCACTTCCCCGCGGACGTCGAGAGCTTCACCGAGGAAGAGACCGAGAACGAAACCCGAGGCCAGTGGTACCTGCGCCAAATCCTGGGCTCCGCGAACATCACCGGCGGCCCGCTGTTCCACATTCTCTCGGGAAACCTGTCGCACCAGATCGAACACCACCTGTTCCCGGACCTGCCTGCGCGCCGCTACCCGCAAATCGCCGGAGAAGTGCGCGAAATCTGCGAACGCTACGGCCTGCCTTACAACACCGGCCCCCTGTACAAGCAGCTGTGGTCGGTAGCTAAGAAGATCGCGCGGCTGGCCCTTCCCGGAAAACCGGGTCCGGCCGCTACCGTGGACCCCGAACGGCAACTCCGAGCAGCCTGAGGAAGCCCATGGTCGGCCCATTCGAAAGTGGCAAGGACACCGTGCAGGAGCTGACGGAGTCCGCAGCCAACCACATCGGCAACATCGCCACGATCATTACTGGCGCAGTCCGCGACATAGCCCGCGAAACGGGCGATTGGTTCACGGACGTGATCGAAATGCGCGAAGCAGCCCAACGCGCGAAGGAAGACGAAGCCCGCCTGGACAAGACCCCAGACGCAGACTGATCTCCGGCGGTTCTGGCCCGGAAGTACGTGAGGGGAACCCTGAGGGAATCTGATTCCCTCAAGGTTCCCCTCACGACCTTCCTTCCGCACGCCGCGCCACGCCGCGATGGGCTCCTTCACGGACTTAGATTCCCTCAAGGGCCCCTTCACGGACCGCCCACCACCCGCCAGAACGCGCCCCAATGCGGCATTGGGTGCATCCCACGCACCCAATGCCGCATTCGGTGCATCTGACGCACCCAACGCCACATTGGGGCGCTAGCCCCAGCCCACTCGCGAACCGCAGCCGAAGCACCCAACGATCGAGGCACCCAGCCGTGCGCCCCACCACCCAACCGCCACCCGGTGCACCCAACGATCGAGGCACCCAGCCGTGCGCCCCACCACCCAACCGCACCCGTGCACCCAAGGTTCGAGGCACCCAGCCCCTCCCCCGCACCCCGATATAAAGCGTCCCTGCGGTCTGGGGGTGCTTGTCAAGGCATCTTTCCCGCCTTGACAAGCACC
>NZ_JBSFNS010000064.1:0-44732 GCF_053587275.1 Amycolatopsis sp. NPDC003676 | reverse complement strand
CAGGTCGGCGCGGAGGTGCGGAGCGCGCTCGCGCTGATCCGCCGCGTGTATGACGACCTCGGCCTGAAAGCCGCACGCTACCGCCTTTCCTTGCGCCCCGTGCATGCCGGGCGCCTCGCTCACCAAGGTGGAGGGCGACACCTTCGCGGGCACGGTCAAGGTCAAGCTGGGGCCGATTTCGCTGCTGTACAAGGGAACCGGCGAGTTCCTGGAGAAGGACGAGGCGGCCCGCAAGGTCGTCATCAAGGCGTCCGGCAAGGACTCGCGCGGCGGCGGCACCGCGGCCGCGACGGTCACCCTCACGCTCACCGAACGCGACGGCGGCACCCACGGCGCGGTCGCCACCGACCTGGCGATCACCGGACGTCCGGCGCAGTTCGGGCGCGGGCTGATCTCCGAGGTGGGCGGCAAGATCCTGGACACCTTCGCGGGGAATCTCGCGGCCTCGCTGGAGACTCCGGCCGAGGACGCCCCGGCTGCGGCTGCGGCTCCGGCTTCCGAGGAGAAGGCCGCGGAAAAGCCTGCCGAAAAGCCCGCTGAAGCACCGGCGCCCGAGGAGAAGCCGCACTTGCGGAGCGTCCCGGCAGGCGGTTCGACCGGCGAGACCGAGGCGATCGACCTGCTCGACTACGCGGGCCAGTCCGTCGCGAAGCGGCTCGCCCCGGTGGCCGCGGGCGCGGTCGTGCTGCTGATCGTGCTGGCGATCGTGCGGAAGCTGCGCCGCCGGTAACCGGCCAGGAGGTTGCCCGGTCGCTCTACTCAGAGCGTGCCCAGCGGGCAGTGAACAGGGTGGTTTTTCCCTCGGTTCGGCTAGATCCGGAGCGGACCCGCTACCCTGGGCAACTTCCGTAGGCCGAATTTCGCGTGGGGGCGCCCGTGACGCAGGCACCTGTCCCCATCGGGGTGCGCGGCGCGGTGACGGCCTGGCGCGGCTGGCCGCCGCGCTGGACGATGTGGGCGGTCGCGCGGCGGCGCTGGATCGGCTACGCCATGGTGTGCGAGGCCGTCGCCGTGGCGCTCACGGTGACGGGTCTCGCGACCGGCTTCGGCGGCCCGGTGCAGTTCAGTTCGTTCGGGGTGCTCGTCGGGCTCGGCATCGCGCAGGCCGAAATGTCGCGGCGGATCGAACGCCTGCGGCGGTGGATGAGCGGGCAGACGCACATCAACGTCACGTCCGTCTGGTACCTCGCCGGCGCGTTCCTGCTTCCGCCGGCGTGGGTGGCGTTGCTGGCGTTGGTGCTGTATCTGCATCTGTGGCTGCGAGTGTGGCGACACGTGCGTACGCGGCCCGCGCATCGCTTCGCGGCGAGTACCGCGTGGGCGATGCTGTCGTGCTTCGCGGCGTCTGCGGTGTTGACCATCGGCGGTCTGGATCAAGCACGGCTCGACACTGCGTACGGCGTCCTCGCGCTCGTACTGGCGGCAGTTGCCTTTGAACTGGTGAACGTCGTGCTTGTCGCGACGGGCATCTACCTGTACACGAACAGCCGCTCTCCCGCGGACCTCATCGGCACCTGGGAGGACAACGCCTTCGAGATCGCGACGCTCTGTCTCGGCGGGCTCGCGGCGCTGGCGTTCGTCCATCAGCCCGTGCTGGTGGTGTTCGTGCTGCCGCCGTTGTTGTTGCTGCACCGCTATCTCCTGCTGAAACAGCAGTTGCAGGTGGCGGTCGTGACCGACGAGAAAACCGGGCTGCTCAACACCGCGGGCTGGCACGAACTGGCGACCCGCGAGTTCACTCGCGCCCGGAGACGGGGGACCGGCAGCGGGTTCGCCGTCTTGATGATCGATCTCGACCACTTCAAGCGCATCAACGACACGTACGGTCACCTCACCGGCGACGAGGTGCTGGCCGCGGTTGCCGTCGCGATCGAGGCTTCGGTGCGGCAAAGCGACACCGTCGGCCGGTTCGGCGGCGAGGAATTCGTGGTCCTGCTGCCCGCGACCGGCGACACCGACGTGCTCGGGATCGCCGAACGGGTGCGGATCGCGGTGGGGGAGCTGACGGTCGCGGTGGGAGGTCCGCTGCGGATCAGCGGACTCTCCGTGTCCGTCGGCGTCGCGTGCTACCCGCAGGCGGGCGCCACGCTCGACGAGGTGTTGCGGTCGGCCGACGCCGCGTTGTACCGGGCGAAGGACGGCGGCCGGAATCGCGTGGCGGTCTGAGCCGGAAATACCGGGCGCGGGCAATTGTTGAACGTTGTATGAGCACTGCGGATCACGAGACCGACGTCGTGGTGATCGGGGCCGGGCAGGCCGGGCTGTCGGCGGCGTATCACCTGCGCCGAGCCGGGTTCGCCAACGAACGCGGGTTCGTCGTGCTCGACCACGGCAAGCGCGCGGGCGGCGCTTGGCAGTACCGGTGGCCGTCGCTGGTGGTCGGGAAGGTGCACGGGATCCACGACCTGCCGGGGATGGCGTTCGGGACCCCGGATCCGACGCGGCCGGCGAGCGAGGCGGTGTCGGAGTATTTCGGGCGCTTCGAGAAGACGTATGACTTGCCGATGCACCGTCCGGTCGACGTGACCGCGGTGCGGCGCGCGGGGGAGCGGCTGGTGGTCGAATCGCCCGCGGAGACGTGGGCGGCGCGTGCGGTGATCAGCGCGACGGGGACGTGGGACCGGCCGTTCTGGCCGCGGTATCCCGGGACTTTCGCCGGACGGCAGTTGCACACGGCGGATTACCGCGGTGCGGAGGAATTTCGTGATCAGCGCGTGGTGGTCGTGGGCGGCGGGACGTCTGCGGTGCAGTTGCTGATGGAGATCGGCCCGGTCGCGCGTTCGACGGTGTGGGTGACGCGGCGTCCGCCGGTCTGGCGCGAGGAGGAGTTCAGCGAGGACTGGGGACGCATGGCGGTGGCGAAGGTCGACGAGCGGGTGCGGGCCGGGCTGCCGCCGGAGAGCGTCGTGAGCGTGACGGATCTGCCGGTGACGCCGCAGGTGCTCGCCGGGCGCGCGGCGGGATATCTGGAGCGGCGGCCGATGTTCTCGCGGCTGGTTCCCGACGGGGTCGTCTGGGAGGACGGCAGTTTCGAGCCCGCGGACATGATTCTGTGGGCGACCGGGTTCCGGGCTTCGATCGATCACCTTGCGCCGCTGCACCTGCGGACGTCCGGCGGCGGGATCCGGATGGACGGGACTCAGGTGGTCGCGGAGCCCCGGTTGCATTTGGTCGGGTACGGGCCGTCGGCGAGCACGGTGGGGGCGAACCGGGCCGGGCGCGCGGCGGTGCAGGAAGTACGGCGGCTGCTGCGGAGCTGAGGTACGTGAAGGTGGCCCTCACTCACTGGCGCAAGTACGTGAGGGCCACCTTCACGGAATCTGATTCCCTCAGGGTTCCCCTCACGGCACTTCCGCGAGACAGGAGAGGGGCGTTCCGCTGATCGGGCGGTCTTGATCGTTTCACGTCCGTTCCGGGCTTGTCGGGAGAAACCGGGCCCGCTACTCTGCCGTTTTAGTTAGGAAACTTTCTTAACGCAACGAGACGCCGCAGAACCGTAACGCCGCCGCCCTGTTCCCGTCCGGCCCGAAGGAGTGCGACGTGTCCTCGTCCCGTGTCCGAAGTCTCGCCCGGTTCGCGTTACCGGCCGCCGCGGTGGTGCTGTTGCCCGCGGCGGTCTCGCCCGCGCGCGACGCCCATGCCGCTGCCGCCGATGTGCTGCTGTCCCAAGGGAAACCGGTCAGCACCTCGACGCTTGAGACGTCCACGCTCGGCGGCGACAACGCCGTCGACGGGAACCTCAAGACGCGCTGGGCCAGTGCGGTCAGCGCCGACGCGCAGTGGCTGCGCGTCGACCTCGGCCAGGCCGCCACGGTCCACCGGGTCAAGCTGAACTGGGAAGCGGCCTACGCCAAGAAGTACCGCGTCGAGATCTCCGACGACGGCGAGAACTTCAAGACGATCGCGACGATCACCAACGGCGACGGCGGCACCGACGACCTCACCGGGTTGTCCGGCCACGGCCGGTTCCTGCGCTTCGTCGGCACCGAGCGCGCCACGAAGTACGGCTACTCCCTCTGGGAGCTTCAGGCGTACGGCACCCCGGACTCGTCCGGCGACACCCAGGCGCCCACCACGCCGTCGAACCTCGCCGCGGGCGACATCGGCTCCAACAGCGTCGCGCTGACCTGGGCCGCCGCGACGGACAACGTCGGCGTCAGCGGGTACGACGTGCTCCGGGACGGCCAGTCCGTCGCCACCAGCACGTCCACGTCCTACACCGACAACGGCCTCTCGCCGGACACCGACTACACCTACACCGTCCGCGCGAAGGACGCCGCCGGCAACACTTCGCCGGCCAGCACTTCGGTCAAGGTGCACACGAAGCCGGGGACCGCGGGCAACACCTTCGTCCTCGCCGCAGCCGGCGACATCGCCGAGCAGTGCACCGCCAGCAGTTCCAGCTGCGTGCACCCGAAGACCGCGAAGCTGGTCCAAGGGATGAATCCCGCCGCCGTGATCACCATGGGCGACAACCAGTACGACGCCGAGGACACCGGTCTGACGCTGCAGAACTTCAAGGACTACTACGACAAGACCTGGGGCAAGTTCAAGAGCATCACGCACCCGATCCCGGGCAACCACGAGACCTACGACGACAACAAGCCGTTCGAGGCCTACCAGCAGTACTTCGGCAAGATCGCCACGCCGAACGGAAAGCGGTACTACAGCTGGGAAATGGGCAACTGGCACTTCATCGCGCTCGACTCCAACGGCTTCGTCGACGACAAGGACGGCGGCGAGCTCCAGGACACCGACCAGATGAACTGGATCAAGCAGGACCTGGCGAAGAACACCAAGGGCTGCGTCGCGGCGTACTACCACCACCCGCGGTGGAGCTCCGGCGACCACGGCGACCAGCGCGGTTCCAAGCAGCTGTGGGACCTGTTCGCGCAGAACAAGGTCGACCTGATCCTGAACGGCCACGACCACCACTACGAGCGGTTCGTCCCGCAGGACGCGAGCGGCAAGGCGAACCCGGCCGGTCCGGTCGAGATCATCGGCGGCATGGGCGGCGCGAACCCGTACCCGGTCCACTCCGCGCACCCGACCACGGCGAAGCTGCTCAAGGACACCTTCGGCGTGCTGAAGCTGACGATGACCGACAACACCTTCTCCGAGCAGCTCATCGGTCTCGACGGCAAGGTCCAGGACAGCAGCCCGACCTACACCTGCCACAACTAGGGGCCGGTCATGTACATCGCGACAAGCCGTAGTTCGGACGTCGCGGCGGGCACCGAGCGGAAGGCCGGCCTGCGCCGGGTGTCGGCGAACGTCGTCGCACTCGGCGCGGTCAGCCTGGTCACCGACATCTCCTCGGAGATGGTGACCGCGGTGCTCCCGCTGTATCTGGTGCTCGGCCTCGGGCTCAACCCGCTGCAGTTCGGCCTGCTCGACGGGCTTTACGCGGGAGCCACCGCCGTGGTCCGCGTGCTCGGCGGGCACCTGGCCGACCGGTGGAGAAGGCTCAAGGCGGTCGCCGGGTTCGGCTACGGCTTGTCCGCGGTGTGCAAGCTCGGCCTGGTCGCGGCCGGTTCGTCGGTCGCGGCGATCGGCGTGGTGCTCGCCGCCGACCGTACCGGCAAGGGGCTGCGCACGGCCCCGCGCGACGCGTTGATCTCGCTCAGCAGCGAGCCCGACACACTCGGCCGGTCGTTCGGCGTGCACCGCGCGATGGACACAGTGGGCGCGTTCCTCGGTCCGCTGGTGGCGATGGCCGTGCTCGCGTTAAGCCTCGGCAGCTACACATCGGTGTTCTTCACCAGCTTCTGCATCGCGGCGATCGCGGTGATGCTGCTGGTGTTGTTCGTCCGCGACCACAAACAGGAAATCGCTGACCGGGCTGCGGTGTCCGTGCGGGCGGCGTTCGGATTGTTGCGGGACCGCGGTTTCCGCCGCGTGGCGGTGTGGGCGGCGCTGCTCGGGTTCGTGACTCTCGGCGATTCCTTTGTGTACCTGGTTCTTCAGCGGCGCTGGGACGTCGCGGCGACGTTCTTCCCGTTGCTGCCGCTCGGCACCGCCGGGATCTATCTGGTGCTGGCCGTTCCGCTGGGCAAGCTGGCCGACCGGATCGGGCGCTGGCCGGTGTTCCTCGGCGGGCACGTCGCGCTCGTCGCCGCGCTGATCGCACTGTGCGGGCCGGTGTCCGGATTCTGGCTCGCGGCCTTGGCTTTGGGGCTGCACGGCGTGTTCTACGCGGCTACCGACGGGGTGCTGATGGCCGCCGCCGGACCGTTGGTGCCCGCTGATCTCCGGGCGACCGGTCTCGCGGTGGTCCAAACTGGACAGGCCGCCGCTCGGATGCTTTCGTCTGTCCTCTTCGGACTCGCTTGGACGTTGTGGGATCTCCAGCCCGCAGTTCTCGCGGCGGCCGGAGCGCTCGCTGTCGTGGCGCTCGGCGCCGCTTTCGCAAGGCCGGTGCGCAAATGAAAAAGGCTCTTCTTGCTGTTGTCGGCACTGTGGTGCTCGCGGCCGCGGCGGTGGTTTACACGGTTGCCGCGCGGCCTAGTCCGGCCGAACCCGCGAAGGTGGAGCATCTTTCGTTCGCGCCTGGGCAGTTGTTCTTTCGCAGCACGAAGACGGGTAACGTCGGGGTCGTTCCGCTGGCGAATCCTAGTGCGGCACCGAAGTTCAGCGATCTGAAATGCGACCGGTTCGCGGTGTCCGGCACGACTGGGATGTGTCTCGCGGTGCGTCCCGGCACCTTGCCCGCGGTGAGCGATTTCAGCGTCCTCGACCGGAATCTCACCACCACGCACAAGGACTATCTGCCGGGCACGCCGAGCCGGGCGCGCGTTTCGCCGGACGGCAAACGGGTGTACTGGACGCTGTTCGTCACCGGCGATTCCTATGCTGCCACTGGGTTTTCGACGCGCGCCGGGGTTTACCAGCTGGACAACGGCGAGCTGGAGAAAACGATCGAGGAGCTGCCGGTCCTGGTCGACGGGAAGCGCTACTTCTCCTCCGACGTCAATTACTGGGGCATCACGTTCGCCAAGGACGGCAAACGGTTCTTCTCGACGCTGGGTTCCAAGGGCAAGACGTATCTGATCGAAGGCGACTACGACACTTACCGCGGCAAGGCGCTCCGGGAGAACGTGGAATGCCCCTCGCTGTCGCCGGACGAGACACGGATCGCGTTCAAGAAGAAGGTCGGCGAGGGCGTCTGGCGGCTGTCCGTGCTCGACCTCAAGACGATGCACGAGACCGCGCTCGCCGAGACTCGCAGCGTGGACGACCAGGCGTTGTGGCAGGACGACCACACGATCCTGTACGGGCTGGAGAACGCCGTGTGGTCGGTGCCCGCGGACGGCTCCGGAGCCCCGCGCAAGCTGGTCGACGAAGCCTCCTCGCCTGCCGTCACCAGCTGATTCGACATCTCTTTACGTCGTATAGTACCCTCGTGCTCCGAGATACTTTACGACGTAAAGAGATGAGATGGCTGAAGCTGCTCTGCACGACGGAACGCGGATCGAAGCGCAGGTGCACGGGGACGGGCCGGTGTTGCTGCTCCCCGTCGACCCCAGGCCTGCCGAGGGACCGGAAGCTGAGGCGGCCCGGCAGTGGGGCACTGATCCGGAGCTGGGTCGCTCGCTGATCGAGGGATTCAGCGGGTTCCGGGTGGTGGCCTTCGACTACCAGGGGCATCGGATGGCGCATCCGGCCGACCTCACGCCGGACGTGCTCGCGGCCGATTTCCTGGCGGTGGCGGACGCGGTCGGGGCGGATCGGTTCTCGTATTACGGCTACTCGTGGCTGGCGTTGTCCGGGTTGCAGTTGGCGTTGCGCACGGATCGGCTGGACGCGTTGGTGATGGGCGGGTATCCGCCGTTGGACGGGCCGTATGCGGCAATGCTCGCGGTGACCCAGGCGACGCACGAGATGGCGCTCGCTGGCCCGTCGGCCGAAACTCAAGCTGAGCCGGGGGACTGGGATTCGGTGGACGTCACGTTGTCGACGGGCCAGACGAAGCAGTTCGTGACGTTGTACGAGGCGTTGCAGGACTTCGACGACCGGGCGGTCGAGCTGTCGTGCCCGCGGTTGTGTTTCGTGGGGTCGGAGGATCGGATCGTTTACAGCGAGCGGTGGGGCGGGGTGACCGTCGACATCGCCGGGCCGTTGCTGCGAGAGCGGGCCGAACTGGAGGCGCGTGGGTGGGCTGTCGAGGTGCTCGACGGGCTGGACCACATGAGCGCGATGCAGGCCGCCGCCGTCCTGCCGGTGGTGCGGCCGTGGCTGGAGAAAGTGACCTCGTGAGTGGAATCACGGTTCTAACCGCGATTGCCACTCACGACCGCAACTCGTGCTCCAGCGCTTCTAGTTCCGCGCCGCCCGCCATTTGCCGGGTCAGCTCGGCTAGTTCGATGTCTGGCTTTTCGTAGGAGCCGAGTGGCGCGCCGCGTTTGAGGAGCAGGAAACGGTCGGCCACCGGGTACGCGTGGTGCGGGTTGTGCGTGATCAGGACGACGCCCAGGCCCCGGTCGCGGGCCTGGGCGACGTACTTCAGCACCACTCCGGCCTGTTTCACGCCCAAGGCGGCCGTCGGCTCGTCCAGGATCAGCACCTTCGCGCCGAAATGGATGGCCCGGGCGATCGCCACGCACTGCCGTTCGCCGCCGGAGAGCGTGCCGACCGGTTGTTCGACGTCGCGCAGGTCGATGCCCAGGTCGGCGAGGGCTTTCTTCGTCAGCTCCCGGCCTTTGCGCCGGTCCAGCGCGCGGAACGGGCCGAAGCCGACGGTCGGTTCGGAGCCGAGGAAGAAGTTGCGCCACACGCTCATCAGCGGCACCACCGCGAGATCCTGATACACCGTGGCGATTCCGCGATCGAGCGCTTCGCGAGGCGAGGCGAACCGCACCGGGGAGCCTTCGACCAGGAACTCGCCTTCGTCGTGTTGGTGCACCCCGGCGAGGATCTTGATCAAAGTGGACTTTCCAGCGCCGTTGTCGCCCAGCACGCAGGTGACCTCGCCCGCGTTGACCACTGTGGACACTTCGCGCAGCGCGACGACGGTGCCGTAACGCTTGCCGACGTCCTTGACCTCGAGGAGAGCCTTCATCGCCGGACCCTTTCCGCGCGCCGCCGCAATGCGTTGTTGACCAGGACCGCCGCCAGCAGCATGATCCCGAGGAACAGCATGAACCAGTCGTTGTCCCAGCCGGCGAACACGATGCCCTGGCGCGCCATGCCGAAGATCAGCGCGCCGATCGCCGCGCCGACGGCCGAGCCGAAGCCGCCGGTCAGCAGGCAGCCGCCGATCACCGCGGCGATGATGTACTGGAATTCCAGCCCGATGCCCTGATTCGCCTGGACGCTCGCGAAGCGCAGGATGTTGATCGAACCGACGAGCCATCCGGCCAGTGCGGTGCCCATGAAGAGCAGGATTTTGGTGCGCACCACCGGAACGCCGACCGAACGGGCGCTGGCGGCGGAACCGCCGACCGCGAAGATCCAGTTGCCGAACCGGGTCCGCAGCAGCAGCCACGCGGCCACCGCGATCGCGCCGAGCCACCAGACGATGGAGATCTGGAACGGTGTCCCTCCGACGTCCACTGTGGAGGCGAAGACGAACCCGGCGGACGCGTAACCGTCGGTCGAGCGCATGCCCGACACCTGGACGGTACCGGTGACCAGCCGCGTTACGCCGAGGTTCAAGCCTTGCAGAGCAAGGAAAGTGCCGAGGGTGACGATGAAGCTCGGCAGGCCAGTTTTCATCACGAGCCAGCCGTTGAACGCGCCGACCGTCAGCGCGAACACCAGCGAGACGAGCAGCGCTAGCCACACGTTCCAGCCTGCTTGGGTGGCGAGGATCGCGGTGACCAGCGATGTCGACGCGGTCATCACGCCTGCTGACAGGTCGAATTCGCCGCCGACCATCAGCAGCGACACCGCGACCGCCATGATGCCCAGCGTCGCCGCGTCGTCCAGCCAGGTCGCGGCTCCGCTGGCGCTGAAGAACTTGTCGGTGGCGAAGGTGAAGAACAGGAACACCACGACCGCGCCGAGCAGCGCGCCGATTTCCGGGCGCACCACCAGCCGGTCGGTCAGCCGCGGTTTCGCCAGGCGTTCGTCGAGGGTCGTCATCGGGTGCCCCTTTGCACGTACTGGCCGACCTTGTCCACTGTGGATTTGTCGACCAGGTCGGGTCCGGTGAGCACCGGCTTGCCGCCGCCGACGATGTTCGCGTTGTCCCGGTACAGCTTCAAAAACTGCACCGGGAGATAGCCCTGTTCGTACTGTTGCTGGTCGACCGCGAACAGCACGTCGCCCGCCTTGATCGCGGCCACGACGTCGGAGTTGAGGTCGAAGGTGGCGACCTGAGCCTTCGAGTTCACCGACTTGATCGCGCTCACCGCACGGGCGGCGACCTGCGAGTTCAGCGTGAGGACCGCGTCGATCGACGAGTCGGTCTGCACCGCGCCGCGGATGCGGGACTCGGCGTCGGTCGGGTTGGAGATGTCCACCTGCAGGGTTTGGACGGTGCCGGCGAACCCGGTCTTCGCGCCATCGCACCGCTGCGCCTGTCCGACGTTTCCGGCCTCGTGGATCACGCACAACAGCTTGTGTTTGCCGAGGTCCTTGAACTTCCTCCCGGCTTCCTGACCGGCGATCGACTCGTTCTGCCCGACGTGCGTGAGCGCGCCGTACGCCGCGCTCTTTTCCTCGCCGGAGTTGATGGTGATCACCGGGATTCCGGCGCGCACCGCGGCCTCGATGGACGGGCGCAGCGCCTCTGGGTTCGCCATCGACACCACGAGTCCGCCGGTCTGCTGCGCGACTGCGTTGTCGATCAGCTTCGCTTGTGCGCCAGGATCGCCGTCCGAGGTGTATTCCACTTGCACGCCAAGGTCTTTGCCTGCTTGCTCGGCACCGTTCTTCACTACGTTCCAGAACGCGTCGCCCGCGGTGCCGTGCGTGATGACCGAAACCTTCAGCGGCCCGGACGGTGTCGGGGCCGCGGCGGGCGCGGTGGTCTTCGGCTCGGCGGCCGGACCGGTGCAGGCCGTCAGCAGCAAGCCCGCGGCCAGCAGGCTTGCCATCGCGCGGCCCGCGCGCTTCCAGCGATGGGACATCGTTGTCTCTCCTCGCTTGGTTTTCACGGTCAGCCGGTGATTTTCCGCAGGTACGAGAGGCTGGTCGCGACGTCCTGGCCGGGACGGTCCACTGGGCTGTCGTCGCTCAGCGCGGTGTCCTGCTCCAGCACGTACCAGCCGTCGTAGCCCGCTTCGGTGACGGAGCGGACCATGGCTTCGATGTCCACGTCGCCTTCGCCGAGCGGCACGTAGAGACCTTTGCCGACGGCTTCGGTGTACGGGAGCTTCCCGGTGCGGACGGCGTCGGCCAGTTCGCCGCGGACGTCCTTGAGATGCAGATGACCGACCCGCCCGGGGTGCCGCTGGGCGAGCGCGACCGGGTCGGTGCCGCCGATCAGGAGGTGGCCGGTGTCGAGGCAGAGCTGGAGATCGGAGTCGGCGAGGAAGCGTTCGACCTCGGCCTCGGTCTCCACGTGCGTGCCGACGTGCGGGTGCAGGACGGTTCGGAGTCCGTGTTTTGCCGCCGTGTCCCGGATCTTGGCCGCTGTGCTGACCAAAGTGGACCATTCGGCGTCCGTGAGAGTGGGCCGTTCGTCGTAACCGTCGAGGCCGGTTGCGGCGGCGAGGACGAGCGTTCCGCCACCACAGGCCGCGAAGAGCGCCGCCGATTCTTCTGCTTCGGCGATGGCCGAGTCCGGATTTTCGTGCAGTGGAACGGCGAGGAACCCGCCGACGAGTTCGAGCCGATGACTTCCCAGGAGCGTCTTCAGCTCGGCCGGTTCGCGGGGAAGGTAGCCCGGCGGACCCAATTCCGTTGCGGTGACGCCCAGTTCGGTCATTTCGCTGAGCACTTGCGGGGCGTCCAGCACTCGGCCCCAGCCGGGCACCTCGCAGACTCCCCACGAGATCGGGGCGGCGGCGACGCGGATCTTCGCGGTCATGGATCCCTCTCCGGTCGGGGGACACGCCTTGATTAGAGCGCTCTAAGCTTGTAGCGTCCGACCCGTCGCGTCAAGCGCTTCTCCGGGGAGGTTTTCAGATGGGGAAGCCCACCATGGAGGATGTCGCCGCACGCGCCGGGGTTTCCCGGGCGCTGGTTTCGCTCGTGATGCGCAACGCGCCGAACGTCTCGGCGCAACGGCGCGCGGCGGTGCTGAAAGCGGCTGAGGAACTGGGTTATTCGCCGCATGTGATGGCACGGTCGCTCGCGAGCCGGACGTCGACGGTGCTCGGCGTGATGGTGAACGACCTGCGCAACGCGTTCTTCGCCGATGTCGTGGAGGGCCTGGACGCGGCGGCCCAAGCGGCCGGTTTCGACTTGATCCTCAACACTGGCGGCCGAATCCCTTCGCGGGAAGGCGCGGCGCTGCGGAGTCTTCTGTCCTTCCGGCCCGCCGGCGTGGTGCTGCTGTCGCCAGTGGTTCCTGCCGCCGCGATCGAAGCTGCCGCGCGACAGTGTCCAGTAGTGTTGGTGTCACGAACTTCTCGATTGTCCACTGTGGATACCGTGAACGACGACGGCGAGGCTGGTGCGACGTTGGCCGTCGAACATCTGGTTCAGCTGGGACATCGCCGGATCGCACACCTCGACGGCGGGGGAGCGGCCGGTGCCGCGGCTCGGCGTCGAGGTTTCCGGCAGGCAATGCAGGCGCACGGTCTGGAACCGATCGTGGTGCGCAGCGAACACACCGACACCGCAGGCGAAAAGGCGGTGCAGGAGTTGCTGTCTTCGTATTCTCCGGCACCGACCGCGCTGCTGGCAGGCAACGACTTCAACGCCGTTGGCGCGATCTCAGCGCTCGAAGAACACGGTTTGCGGGTGCCGGAGGACGTTTCGGTCGTCGGCTACGACAACACGTCGCTGGCTTCGCTGCGGCACATCTCACTGACCACAGTGGACCAGCCGCGCGCGGAAATGGCACGGCTGGCCTTTGACGCGTTGTTGGAACGGGTACGGGGTGAACGCACTGAACCGGTGCGGCATCTGCTTCATCCGTCCCTGGTCGTTCGGGAGACCACGGGGCCGAACTCAGGGGAGGCACAGCGATGAGGTTGGGACTGGCCGGGGCCGGGCGGATCGGCGCCGCGCACGCGGAAACGCTGGCGGGCTTCGACGAGGTCACGTCGGTGGTCGTCGCGGACGTGGATCCTGCGCGCGCGCAGTCCGTCGCCGCTCAGCTCGGGACCGAGGCGGCCGAAGGAATCGACGCACTGTTCCGGGCTGACCTCGACGGCTTGGTCATCGCGGCAGCCACGGACGCGCATCCGGAGCTGATCATCCAGGCGGTCGACGCGCGGGTGCCGGTGTTCTGCGAAAAGCCGGTCGCCGCGGACATTCCCGGCACGCTCGCGGTGATCGACCGGATCGCGGACTCGGATGTCCCGGTGCAGATCGGCTTCCAGCGCCGGTTCGACGCGGGCTACCAGGCCGCGCGGGTCGCGGTGGAGAGCGGGGAACTGGGCTGGCTGCACAGCGTCCGGGCGACCACTTTGGACCCAGCGCCGCCGCCTGCCGCCTATATCGCGCATTCCGGCGGCCTGTTCCGGGACTGCGGGGTGCACGACTTCGACATCCTCCGCTGGGTGACCGGGCGGGAGGTCGAGGAGGTATTCGCGTTGGGGCACAATAAAGGCGAGCAGTTCTTCGCCGACGCTGGAGACGTCGACACAGCGGCGGTCGCGATGACCCTCGACGACGGAACCCTCGCGACGGTCTCCCTGACGCGCTACAACGGCGCGGGCTACGACGTGCGCTTCGAGGCCCTCGGCTCCTTGGGGAATGTCGTGGTGGGCTTGGACGACCAAGCTCCGCTGCGGTCGGTGGAGCCTGGCGTCGAGCCGTTGCCGGGACCGGCGTATCCCGGGTTCATGGAACGCTTCCGTCCGGCGTATGCCGCCGAGTTGCGGACCTTCCTGGACGTGGCCGCTGGTCGGATGCCGTCGCCTGCGGGGGCGGGGGATGCGTTGGAGGCGTTCTACATCGCGGAGGCGTGCGAGGTCTCGCGACGGGAGAACCGCCCGGTGAAGGTGGCGGAGGTGCGGCGCTAGGTCATGGTTTCGGGAAGTAGGTGACGACCTCGGCGAGGGTGTTGAGTTCTTCGGCATCGAAGCGACCGGTGGCGGTGTCTGCCTCGCCGATGACGATCGTCCGCCCGAGATGCCTGGGGTGGTAGTGGAGGCCGGTGAAGCGGAATCCGGCCAGTTCGAGCGGCGCGCCGCCGAGCGGAGTCACGTCGCCGTTGCCTTGCACCTGCTCGACCCGCTCGAAGGCGGCGGCGTCTTTCTTGGTCCGGAATCCGACCCAGGCCACGGAAAGCACCGCGGCGTTGCCGTGCCCGTCGCCGACCGCGTACAACCGCATGACGAGAGAGGCGCACGGGGTGCGGGTGAAGAATTCCCGCACCTTGCCCGTGGAATTGAGCAGGCACTTCAGGTCGCGTTTCACCGTCCGCTTCAGCTCTTTGAGCTTGAACCTGCTGAACGTTTCGGCGGATTTCCCTCGTTGGGCGGACTTCCGGCCTTCCGTTTTCCTGACCGAGGGAGAACGGCCGGGCAGCGAATCGGCGACGTCCCCCGCGAGGTTGCCAGGCAGCGCCTCCGCGGCTATCCCCGCGCCTCCCTCGACCGCGGCACCGCCGCCGATCGCGCTGACCCCACCTGCTCCGATGGCGACGGCGACTCCAGCTGCGACGACGATTCCGCCGCCGCCGCGTTTCCCTCGCCCGTCGCCGTCGGGAATGCGGCGCCTGCGTCCGAACTTATCCGTATACCAGTCATCAGCCATGCCAGCGATCCCCTCCGTGCCCCTCGATCGGCTGTGCGTGGAGAAAATCCAACTCCGATGAAGGCGCGGAATGAAACGGAATCTGGCAAGTTCACCTAAATGTCGGAATCCGCTGATTAACTCAAGCTCGCGGACGAAGCAGCTTCTCCGCCAACGTATCCACCAAATCCCCCGGCACCGCGGCCCCCGTCAGTGCACAGTAGACGATCGGCCCCAGCAGAGCGTCCATTGTGGCCTCCGGATCCAGTACCGGAGAAATCTCGCCTGCCTCGGTGGCCGCCGTCAGCATCTCGCGTTCGGCGATCTGCCGCGGTTCCAGATAACGCTCATGGAACCGCGCGGCGGTCCCGACATCGTGCTGTGCCTCGGCCAGCAGGGTGAGATGACATTTCCCAGCCGGGTCCTCGGTGAGGAAATCCGCGAAATTCCGCAGGTACGCACGGATGCTCTCCGCCGTAGGGAGTTCCGTCGGCACGGGCAGGCGTTTGGCGCTGTCCTCGATCAGCGTGTCCAGCAGGATTTCGACCTTGGACGGCCACCAGCGGTAGATCGTCTGTTTCGCGACCCCGGCGCGGCGCGCGATCGCTTCGACAGTCAGCGCGCCGAAGCCGTGTTCGACCAAGAGATCGTCGGCGGCGTGGAGCACGGCCAGGCGCGCGGCCTCGTCCCGCCGGTTGCCGGAGCGTGCCCTGCGGGGCTGGGAATTCACTGCGGGCATACCGGGCACCTTACCGTGCTACTGTCTAGACGTGACGTCTCGTCTAGACAAGGGAGGGGCCATGGCGATACGCCGGGCATTGGTGGTCGGAGCTTCGCGGGGGCTGGGATTGGTGCTGGTCACCGAGCTGGACCGGCGCGGGTGGGAGGTCATCGCGACCACTCGCGACGGTGCGGTGCCGTACGAAGGGATGCGGACCGAACAGCTCGAGATGACTGACGAAGCACAGATCGCGGCGCTAAGAGACAGAGTGGACGGTCCGCTCGATCTGCTTTTCGTGAACGCGGCGATCAACCAAGGCAATCTGCCGATCAGCGAAGTGCCGACGACGATGTTCACCGAAGTCATGATCACCAACGCGTTGAGCCCGCTGCGCGTCCTCGAAGGACTGCGCGATCTCGTCGCGCCGGGTGGCACGGTCGCGGTGATGTCGTCCGAGCAGGGCAGCATCTCGATGAACGTCGAACCCGGATACGAGCTGTACAAGGCGAGCAAGGCCGCGCTCAACCAGTTCATGCGCAGCTACGCCACCCGCCACGAGGGCGACGGGCACACCAAACTGCTCATCGACCCCGGCCACAACCGGACGCGGCTCGGCGGGCCGGACGCGCCGTTGCTGCCCGAGGAAAGCGTTCCGGCGGTCGTCGACGTGCTGGAAGCGCAGGCAGGCGAGCCGGGGCTGCAGTTCCTCGACCGGTTCGGCAAGCCGGTTCCCTGGTAACGACTGGGCCGATCGGGTAGCGCACGGCGGCTTCGCGTGCCAAGCTGCGGGGCGTGCCTGGATCCGGAGAATCCGAGATCGTGCTGATCCCGCTCGACGAGCCGGGGCTCGAGCGGCTTCTGGAAGCCGCGGTGGCCGACGCCGAACCGACCGAGGTCATGCCGCCGGTGGAAGGTCCCGCCGGCTGGACCGAAGCCCGCCGCGAAGCGTTTCTCGCGTTTCACCGCCGACGATCCCTCAACCCGGACACCGCGATCGAGACGACGTGGGTCGTGGAGGTCGACGGCCGGGTCTGCGGGGCGGCCCGGCTGCGACCGGTGTCCGGGCGGTCCGCGCTGGAGGTCGAGGCCGGGGTCTGGCTCGGCCGTTCGGCGCGCGGACGCGGAATCGGCCGCAAGGTGACCGCGGTGCTGCTGGACGCGGCCCGCGACGGCGGCGCGGCGAAGTTCGTCGCGACGACCACTGTGGACAATGCCGCGGCCCGGCGGCTGCTCAGCGGAACCGGCGCGGAGCTGGACGTCCGCGGCACCGAGATCGACGCGCACCTCGACTTCTGACCGCCCGCCCCGCAAGCGCCCCAATGTGGCATTGGGTGCGTTAGACGCACCGAACGCCGCATTGGGTGCGGGGGATGCACCCAATGCGGCATTGAGGGGCGAGCGGAGCGGGTCAGTCGATTTCCAGCTCCGGCGAGTACATGTCGAACCAGTGGTGCAGGTCCAGCGCCCGGTCCATGCCGACGCGCTGCGCCTGGCTGATCGCCGACGGGTCAGTCTCCGCCGACTGCTGCAGCCATTCCCGGCCGACCATCTGGAACACCGGGTTGTCCTTCTGCGCCAAGGCTTCCTTGATCTGCTGCTGCAGCGCGATCGCGTACCCCGGGTCCTGAGTGGACGGATACGGGCTCTTCACCCGGTCCCGCACCGACGCGGGCAGCACGTGCTTCGTCGCGTGCCGCAGCAGGCTCTTTTCCCGGCCGTCGTAGGTCTTCAGCGACCACGGCGTGTTGTAGACGTACTCCACGAGCCGGTGGTCGCAGAACGGCACGCGCACTTCCAGGCCCACCGCCATCGACATCCGGTCCTTGCGGTCGAGCAGCTGCCGCACGAAACGGGTGAGGTGCAGGTGGCAGATGACCCGCATCCGGGACTCCTGCTCGGATTCGCCGTCCAGAAGGTCCACTTCGGACACCGCGGTCCGGTACTGGTCGGCGATGTAGGAATCGAGATCCAGCTTCGCGGCGAGACCCGGTTCGAGCAGCGAACCCCGCTCGTCCATCAGGCTGTTGCGGAACGCCAGCCACGGGAAGGTGTCGGCCTTGACCGCGGCCTCGTCGTGGAACCAGCGGTACCCGCCGAACACCTCGTCGGCCGATTCGCCGGACAGCGCGACCGTCGATTCGCCGCGGATCGCCTTGAACAGCAAGTACAACGACGTGTCCATGTCGCCGAGCCCGGACGGGATGTCGCGGGCGCGCAGCACCTTGCGGCGCACCTCGGGGTCGCTCAGGTCGGCCGGGTTCAGCATCACGTCCTGGTGCGCGGAACCGACGAGCTTGGCGACGTCGCGGATGTAGGGCGAGTCGGGGGTGTCGCGCATCTCGTCGGGCTGGAAGTTCTCCTCCTGCCCGAAAAAGTCGACCGAGAACGTGCGCAGCTGTTCGCCCTGCTCGGCCAGCCGGGCGGCGGCGAGGCCGGTGACCGCGCTCGAGTCGAGACCGCCGGACAGCAGCACGCAGCGCGGGACGTCGGCGACCAGCTGCCGGTGGACGATGTCGGTCATCAGCTCGCGCACGCGCGCGACCGTGGTCTCCTGGTCGTCCGTGTGCTGCTTCGCGTCGAGCTTCCAGTAGGTGCGGGTGTTGATGCCCTCGCGGGTCACGGTCACGACGGTGGCCGGGTCGACCTCGTACATGCCCTTCCACAGCGACCAGCCGGGCCGCTTCGTGAAGCCCATCAGCTCGCGCAGGCCGTCGGCATCGACCACCTTGCGCGCCAACGGGTTCGCCAGGATCGCCTTCGGCTCGGAGCCGAACAGGACGCCGTCGCGGGTGGGGTAGTAGTAGAACGGCTTGATGCCCATCCGGTCGCGGATCATCACGAGCTTCTGGTCGCGCTCGTCCCAGATCGCGAACGCGTACATGCCGTTGAGGTGGTCCACGACCTCCGTGCCCCACTGCAGGTACCCGTGCAGCACGACCTCGGTGTCGCTGTCGGTCTCCCAGCGGTGGCCCAGTTTGGTGAGTTCTTCACGAAGTTCGGAGAAGTTGTACGCCTCGCCGCTGTAGACCATCGCGACCTCGCCGTTCGGCGTCTTCACGCTCATCGGCTGCCGGCCGCCCGGCAGGTCGATGATCGCGAGCCGGCGATGACCGAGCGCGACCGAACGGCGGACCCAGGTTCCGCGGTCGTCGGGTCCTCGGCAGGCCATGGTCTCGGTCATCGCGTCCGCGATCTCCTGCTGCTGCGTGAGATCGGTGTCGTAGGAAACCCAGCCCGCGATTCCGCACATACGAGCCCTCCCTGAACCTAGTTAGTTAGTTGATACAACTATTGGTTACTCAGGTGTAACACGGACCCCCGAACCTTGTCTGCCCGAATTGCACTCTCTGTCCTTGATCCGCTACCAGCTGTGCCGCAAGTCACCCACCAACTACGGACAGTCACGTGGTCCCGCTAACCCGGATGGCGCTTGACGTAGTGGCGCGGGTCACCGGCCGTCAAGATCGCGTAAACGCCCCCAGGTCACCGCGTCAAGGAGGCGTCAGACGAGGGTGCTCACCCTCCGCGACGACCGCACAGTGGCACTCGACCGACGGTCGCCCGTGCCGGGTGACCCTTCCTGAGAGGTGCCTCGTGGCGGATTTGCTGTACGCCCTATTGCTCATCGGCGTTTTCGTGGTGCTCGCCGGTGTCCTGCGCGGGCTGGAGAAGCTGTGAGCGGCGCGGGCACCGTGGCCAACATCGTCGGCGGACTGCTGGCGCTCGGCCTTCTCGGCTACCTGTTCGTCGCCCTCGTGAGGCCGGAGAAATTCTGAGATGAGTGACGTCGCGGCCGGCTTCCTGCAAGCCGGCGTGCTCCTGGTCGCCCTCGCGGTGGTCTACAAACCCCTCGGCGACTACCTCGCCCGCGTCTTCTCCACCGAGAAGCACCTGCGGGTCGAGAAAGCCCTGTACAAGATCGTCCGGGTCGACCCGAACACCGAGCAGCACTGGAAGACCTACGCCTCGGGCGTGCTCGGCTTCTCGTTCGTCTCGGTGATCCTGCTGTACCTGTTGCAGCGCCTGCAATCGATCCTGCCGTGGAACTTCGGCCGCGGCCCGGTGTCGCCCGCGGTCGCGTTCAACACCGCGGTTTCCTTCGTGACCAACACGAACTGGCAGTCCTACACGCCCGAGACGACCATGGGCCACTTCGTCCAGATGGCCGGGCTCACCGTGCAGAACTTCCTGTCCGCCGGTGTCGGCCTGGCCGTGGCCATCGCGGTGACGCGCGGGTTCATCCGCTCGCGCACCGACCGGCTCGGCAACTTCTGGGTGGACCTCACGCGCGGCACGATCCGCGTGCTGCTGCCGATGGCGTTCGTGTTCGCGCTCGTCCTCGTCGCGCTCGGCGTGGTGCAGAGCCTGCGTTCCGGCGTCGCCGTGACGAATCCGGACGGCAGCACCAGCACGATCGCACTGGCGCCGACGGCGAGCCAGGAAGTGATCAAGGAACTCGGCACGAACGGCGGCGGCATCTTCAACGCCAACTCCGCGCATCCGTTCGAGAACCCGAACGTCTGGACCAACGTCATCGAGATGTTCCTGATCCTCGTGATCCCGGTCTGCCTCACCCGCGCCTTCGGGCAACTGGTCGGCAACCGCAAGCAGGGCTACGTCCTGCTGTCGGTGATGGCCGGTCTGTGGGCGGCGATGCTCGCGGTGATCTGGACGTCCGAGGCGCGCACGAACAGCCCGTCGGCGCTGGCCGCGGGGGCGAATCTCGAGGGCAAGGAACAGCGGTTCGGGATCGGCGGCACGTCGTTGTTCGCCGACACCACCACCGGCACGTCGACCGGTGCGGTCAACGGCGCGCACGACAGCCTGTCCGGCCTCGGCGGCGGGGGCACGATGCTGAACATGCTCTTCGGCGAGGTTTCGCCGGGCGGCGTCGGCACCGGGCTGTACGGGATTCTCGTGATGGCCGTGATCGCGATGTTCCTGGCCGGGCTGATGGTCGGGCGCACGCCGGAGTACCTGGGCAAGAAGCTCGGCAAGCGCGAGGTCACCTGCGCGGCGATCTCGATGCTGGCGATGCCCGTCGTGGTGCTGCTCGGCTCCGGCATCGCCTTGATGATCCCGAGCACGCGAGACGCGCTCAGCAACTCTGGCCCGCACGGGCTGTCCGAAGTCCTTTACGGCTACACGTCCGCGGGCAACAACAACGGCAGCGCGTTCGGCGGGCTCACCGCGACCAGCGACTGGTTCCAGGCGTCGCTGTCGGTGGCCATGCTGATCGGCCGGTTCGTGCCGATCGTCGCGGTGCTCTGCCTGGCGGGTTCGCTTGCCTCGCAGAAGAAAGTTCCCGAAACCTCGGGCACGCTGCCCACCACCGGGCCGCTGTTCGGGACGTTGCTGACCGGCACCGTCGTCCTCGTCGCGGCCCTCACGTTCATCCCGGCGCTCGCGCTGGGGCCGATTGCAGAGGCATTGGCATGACCATCACCCAGGAGCGGACTCCCGAAGAGGAGACGCAGCACCACGTAGAAAACGCCGGACGCGTCGGGGCAGGCGTCTTCAGCCCGAAGCAGCTGTGGTCGTCCATGCCGGACGCATTGCGCAAGCTGAACCCGAAGCATCAGCTCAAAAACCCGGTGATGTTCGTGGTGTGGGCCGGTTCGGTCCTGACCACCGTTTTCGCGATCACCGACCCGAGCGTGTTCTCCATCCTCATCGCGGTGTGGCTGTGGTTCACCGTCGTGTTCGCGAACCTGGCCGAAGCTGTTGCCGAGGGGCGCGGCAAGGCGCAGGCAGAGTCGTTGCGGCGGACTAAGAAGGAGACTGTCGCGCGGCGGCTCACCGAGGACGGCTCCGAGGAGCAGGTGCCGGGCGTGGATCTGCGCGTCGGCGACCGCGTGGTGGTCGAGGCCGGGCAGGTGATCCCCGGTGACGGCGACGTCGTCGAAGGCATTGCCACGGTGGACGAATCGGCCATCACCGGCGAGTCGGCCCCGGTGATCCGCGAGTCCGGCGGCGACCGGTCGGCGGTCACCGGCGGCACCACGGTGCTGAGCGACCGGATCGTCGTGCGGATCAGCACCAAGCCCGGCGAGTCCTTTGTGGACCGGATGATCGCGTTGGTGGAGGGCGCTTCCCGGCAGAAAACGCCGAACGAGATCGCGCTGACCATCCTGCTGTCGACGCTGACCATCATCTTCCTGCTCGCCGTCGTGGCGCTGCAGCCGATGGCGGCCTACTCCGGCAGCGAGCAGTCGGTGATCGTGCTGACCGCGTTGCTGGTCTGCCTGATCCCGACCACGATCGGCGCGCTGCTGAGCGCGATCGGCATCGCCGGGATGGACCGGTTGGTGCAGCGCAACGTCCTCGCGACTTCCGGCCGCGCGGTCGAAGCCGCCGGAGACGTCTCAACGCTGCTGCTGGATAAGACCGGCACGATCACCTTCGGCAACCGGCGCGCGACTGAACTGATCCCGGTCGGCAAGTCCACTGTGGACGACCTGGCGCGTGCGGCCCGGCTGTCCAGCCTCGCCGACGGAACACCGGAAGGCCGCAGCATCGTCGAGCTGATCGCCGAGCAGCACGGGCTTCCCGGGGCTGCGGACGACAGCGAGAAGCTCGCCGAGTTCGTGCCGTTCACCGCGCAGACCCGGATGAGCGGCGTCGACCTCGACGGCCGCGAAGTCCGCAAGGGCGCGACTTCGGCGGTGCGCCAGTGGGTCCGCGAACGCGGCGGCGACGTCCCGGACGAGACCGAACGCGTCGTGGACGAGATCAGCCAGCAGGGCGGAACCCCGCTGGTGGTCGCGGAAGCCGCGGGCGGTACGGCGTTCGTCCGCGGCGTGATCCGGCTGTCGGACGTGGTGAAGCCGGGCATGAAGGAGCGCTTCGAGGAACTGCGCTCGATGGGCATCAAGACGGTGATGATCACCGGCGACAACCCGCTCACCGCGCGCGCGATCGCGCAGGACGCGGGCGTCGACGACTATCTCGCCGAGGCCAAGCCCGAGGACAAGATGGCGCTCATCAAGAAGGAGCAGGAGGGCGGGCGGCTCGTAGCGATGACCGGCGACGGCACGAACGACGCGCCCGCGCTCGCGCAGTCCGACGTCGGCGTGGCGATGAACACCGGGACCATGGCGGCCAAGGAGGCCGGCAACATGGTCGACCTCGACTCGAACCCGACCAAGCTGATCGAGATCGTCGGGATCGGCAAGCAGCTGCTGATCACCCGGGGCGCGCTCACCACGTTCAGCGTGGCGAACGACCTGGCCAAGTACTTCGCCATCCTGCCCGCGATGTTCACCGGCATTTTCGCCCAGCTCGGCGCGCTGAACATCATGCACCTGGCGACGCCGAAGTCGGCGATCCTCTCCGCGGTCATCTTCAACGCGCTGATCATCGTCGCGCTGATCCCGCTCGCCCTGCGCGGCGTCCGGTACCGGCCGTCGTCGGCGTCCGCGCTGCTGCGCCGCAACCTGCTCGTCTACGGCCTCGGCGGGATCGTCAGCCCGTTCCTCGGGATCTGGGTGATCGACCTGATCGTGCGCCACATTCCAGGGATTGGCTGACATGAACGTTTTGCTCAAGCAGACCTGGGCGGGCCTGCGCCTGCTCCTCGCGATGACCGTGCTGCTCGGCGTCGTCTACCCGCTGGGCGTGTGGGCGGTGTCCCGCATTCCCGGACTCCAGGGGAACGCCGAGGGCTCGGTGGTGACGCAGAACGGCCAGGCCGTCGGCTCGTCGCTGATCGGGATCGACCCGGTGCCCGCCGACGCCGCGCACGACCCGTGGTTCCACAACCGGCCCTCCGCCAGTTCGAAGGACGTGCTCGGGCCGGGCGACCCGTCGACCTCGGGACCGTCCAACAAGGGGCCGTACAACGAGGATCTGACCAAGGCCATCGCGGAGCGGCGGGCGCTGATCGCCAAGCGCGAGGGCGTCACCCCGGCGGAGGTGCCCGCGGACGCGGTGACCGCCTCGGGCTCGGGCCTCGACCCGGCGATTAGCGTCGCGTACGCCGATCTGCAGGTGCTTCGCGTGGCCCGCAACACCGGGCTGAGCGAGGAGAAGGTGCGGCAGCTGGTCGCGGACAACACGACCGGCAACGGGATCGGCGTGCCGGGCGTGAATGTGCTCCGGCTCAACCTTGCCGTGCATTCGGCCGCTCCTGGCGCACACTGACACAGTGAGCACCTCTGACACACCCCCGAAGCCGCGCCGAGGCGAACTGCGGATCTATCTCGGCGCGGCTCCGGGCGTCGGCAAGACCTTCGCCATGCTCGGCGAAGCGCGCCGCCGCCTCGACCGCGGCACCGATGTGGTCGTCGGCCTGGTCGAGACGCACGGCCGCAAGAAAACCGCCGACCTGCTCGACGGGCTAGAGGTCGTGCCGCGGCGCACGGTCAGCCACCGCGGGCACGAGTTCGCCGAAATGGACCTCGACGCGGTGCTCGCCCGCGCGCCCGAGGTCGTCGTGGTGGACGAGCTGGCGCACACGAACGTGCCCGGGGGACGGCACGAGAAACGCTGGCAGGACATCGACGAGCTGCTCGAAGCGGGCATCGACGTGCTGTCCACGGTCAACGTCCAGCATCTGCAGAGCCTCAACGACGTCGTCGAGCGCATCACCGGCGTCACCCAGCAGGAAACCGTGCCGGACGAGGTCGTGCGCCGCGCGGAGCAGCTGGAGCTGGTGGACATCACGCCGGAGGCGCTGCGGCGGCGGCTCGCGCACGGCAACGTCTACCCGGCCGAGCGCATCGACGCCGCGCTGGGCAACTACTTCCGGCCCGGCAACCTCACCGCATTGCGCGAGCTGGCGCTGCTGTGGGTGGCCGACCAGGTCGATGTCGCTCTGCAGCGGTACCGCGCCGAGCAGAAGATCACCGACACGTGGGAGACCCGCGAACGGGTGGTCGTGTCGATCACCGGCGGTCCGGAAAGCGAGACGCTGATCCGGCGTGCCAGCCGGATCGCCAACCGGGCGGGCGCGGAGCTGCAGGTCGTGCACATCCTGCGCGGCGACGGTCTCGCCGGGCTCGGGCCGACCGCGATGGCTCGCTGCCGCACGCTGGCCGAGGAGGTCGGCGCGACCTTCCACGCGGTGGTCGGCGACGACGTGCCGACCGCGTTGCTCGACTTCGCGCGCGGGGTCAACGCGACTCAGCTGGTGATCGGCACCTCGCGACGATCTCGGGTCGCGCGGCTTTTCGACGAGGGCATCGGCGCGACGGTGATCCAGCAGTCCGGGCCGATCGACGTGCACATGGTCACGCACTCCTACGCCGGCGGACGGCTGCGTGCGCGGCTCGGCACGAGCCCGCTGGCGCCGTCGCGGCTCGTGATGGGCTGGGTGCTGAGCATCCTGCTGCCGGTCGTCGCGACCGGGCTCGGGGTGCTGCTGCGTGACGCGGTCGAGTTCTCCACGGACGTGATCCTCTTCGTGCTCTCGACGGTCATCGTCGCTTTGGTGGGCGGGCTCGGTCCAGCTTTGGTGGCGTCGATTTTCGGTGCTGGGCTGCTGAATTTCTTCTTCACACCGCCGCTGTACACGCTGGATGTGCACAGTCCGCAGAACGTCGTGACGCTGATCGCGATGATCGTGGTCGCGGTGATGGTGGCTTTGGTCGTCGCTTCCGCGGCCCGGCGGGGTGTCGCGGCGGCTCGGGCGCGGACGGAGGCGTCGCTGCTGGCTTCATATGCGCGGACCGTGCTGACCGATCCGAATCCGATCGAGCGGTTGCTGGAGAAGGTGCGGGAGAACTTCGGCCTCACTTCCGTGACGCTGCTGGAGAAACGCAACGGCAAGTGGGACAAGGTCGCATTGTCCGGCGGCGAACCGTGTGCTGACCCGGATGAGGCCGATGTGGACATCGCGGTGACCGCCGACGTGCACCTGACCCTGCGCGGTCGCGCCTTGCCCGCCGCAGACCGTCGCGTGCTGGAAGCTGTTGCGGGACAAGCTTTGCTCGCCTTGCGGCAGCAACGGATGGCCGCAGCCGCGGCAGCCGCCGAACGTAAAGCCGAAGCGACCGAACTGCGCACGACGCTGCTGTCCGCAGTCGGGCATGACCTGCGGACGCCGCTCACGTCCATCAAGGCGGCGATCGGCAGCCTGCGCGCGCCGGACCTGTCACTGTCCGATGAGGACACTGAGGAATTGATGGAAGCCGTGGAACTTTCCGCGGACCGGCTCGCTGGGCTGATCGACAACCTGCTCGACTCCTCGCGGCTGGCGACCGGGGCCGTCACCCCGCACCTGCGGCCGGTCGGCTACGACGAGGTGGTCGCACACGCATTGTCCAATGTGGACAATACGCAGGGCGTTCAGGTCTTCGTGGACGCACACTTGCCTTCGGTGCAAGCGGATCCCGGCTTGCTGGAACGGGTGATCGCGAACGTGCTGGACAACGCTCTCCGCCACGGCGGCGGTGATGTCTCAGCACGGGCGAGCGCGCATTCGGAATTCGTGGAACTGCGGATCGTCGACCACGGCAAGGGTCTGCGGAAGGGCGCTGCGGAATCCGCTTTCGCGCCCTTCCAACGACTGGGCGGAGACCGCGACTCGACGCCGGGCGTGGGTCTGGGGCTGTCCGTAGCGAAGGGGTTCACCGAGGCGATGGGCGGTACGGTTCGTGCCGAGGACACTCCAGGCGGAGGGTTGACGGTGGTGATCTCGCTGCCGGCCTGTACCGGCCGGGAATTGGTGGAAGCTGAATCGGCTGAGGAGGGCGTGGCGCGATGACTGCCGACCCAACGGCGACGGTACTGGTCGTCGACGACGAACCGCAGATCGTGCGGGCGCTGCGGATCAACCTCAACGCGCGCGGGTACAAGGTGATCACCGCCCACGACGGCACCGCTGCGCTGAAAGCAGTCGCTGAAACGAAACCCGACGTGGTGGTGCTGGACCTCGGCCTGCCTGACCTCGACGGCACCGAGGTGATCGCGGGCCTGCGCGGCTGGACCACGGTGCCGATCATCGTGCTGTCCGCGCGTGGCGATTCGGCGGACAAGGTGCAAGCGCTAGACGCGGGCGCCGACGATTACGTGACCAAACCGTTCGGAATGGACGAACTGCTGGCCCGGCTGCGGGCGGCGGTGCGACGTTCGTCGGTGGCGGGCACGGACGGTGCGGAAGCCGTGGTGGACACCGGATCGTTCACGATCGACCTGGCGGCGAAGAAGGTGCTGCGCGAGGGCCGCGAGGTGCACCTGACCAAGACTGAGTGGGGAGTCTTGGAGCTGCTGGTGCGCAACCGGGGGCGGTTGGTGGCGCAGAAGCAGCTGCTCCACGAGGTGTGGGGGCCGTCGTATGAGACGGAATCCCATTATCTGCGGGTGTATCTGGCGCAGTTGCGGCGGAAGCTGGAGCCGGAGCCTTCCCGGCCGCGGCATCTTTTGACGGAACCCGGCATGGGCTACCGCTTCGAAGCCTGACTTGGCCGAAAAGCCGTGAGGGGAACCCTGAGGGAATCAGATTCCCTCAGGGTTCCCCTCACGTACTTTCAGCGGGTGGTGGAACTCGTCGGGTTGGAGTCCGAAGTGGACGCGCTCGGCGACGAGGACGACGACGGCTGCCCGCCGGTGGAGCTGCTGCCGGGCGGCTTCGTCGGCGACGAGCTGTCGGGCGGCGGGGTCGGGGTCGTGCTGTCCGGCGGGTTGCTCGTTGTGTCCGGCGGCGGCGTGACCGTCTTCGTGGTCGGCGGGTCGCTGCGCGGCGTGCTCGAGGAATTGCCCGGGTTCCCGCCAGGGGGCGGCACCGGCTGCCCGCCGCCAGGCTGCCCGCCGGGCTGCCCGGCGTTCGGCGGAGGAGTGAGCACGCTCGTCGTCGGCTTCCCGTCCGGACCGACGGCCACCACGGTGGTCGGCGTCGGCGGGGCGGTCTGGCCGGGCGTCGGCGAGCCGGGGACGGTCATCGGGCCGCCGGGGACGGCGTTGCCCGGGACGACGACCTGCGAGCTGCCCTGCAGACCGCCCTGGCCGCCGCCGGTGCTGTTCGTCGCGGTGTCGGTGACCGAGCCGGGGCCGGCCAGTTCGGCGACCGCGGCGAAGGCCGTCGCGACCACGAGGCCGCTGACGCCCAGGATCGCGTAGCCGGAGCGGCTGAGCCGCCCGCTCGCGCCCTTCGGCGGAGCGGTGGGGGCAGCGCTCACCGCGATCTCGGGCGACGCTGAGCTTGGTTCAGGCCCGTCGGGACGGGACATGCAGGCTCCTTAGAAGAGTCAACGCTCAAGTCGAGGGGCGGCACGGGGGAGCGGGGCTCCGGCCCCGGATGCCAGGCGGGAGATTATCACTGCTCAGCACCCGTTCGCGCGACCGAGGGACGGGACCGTCACCGTCCGCAGCCGCGGGCGTGCGGCAGGATGGGGCCGGTGAACGAGCAGGAATCGCCCGTCCGGCTGGCCGCTTGGGTGCACGGGCAGGTGCAAGGTGTCGGTTTTCGCTGGTGGACCCGGAGCCGGGCGCTCGAACTCGGGCTGACCGGATTCGCCAGGAATCTCCCGGACGGGCGTGTTGAGGTCGTCGCGGAGGGTAGCCGGGACAACTGTGGGCAACTGCTGGCGGCGCTGCGCTCGCGAACCTCACCCGGACGAGTGGATCAGGTAGTTGAACGCTGGACCGCCGCGAAGGGCGGGCTCGAAGGATTCCTCGAACGCTGAGCCGGGTGGGGCGGCTGCGGCTGATGGGGTGCTTGGGGTTGCCGGGGCGGTCGAACGTGTGCTAGGCGCGCCCGGGCGGCCTGGCCTCCCACTGCGCCCGGGAACCCCCGGGTAGCCTGTCCCGAACCGGGGGAACCGGTAGCCATCCAGTACCCGTGGCCAAGAGGGGTCGGCAGCACGTGCACCTGAAAAGCCTGACGCTCAAGGGCTTCAAGTCCTTCGCCTCGGCGACCACGCTGCGCTTCGAACCCGGCATCACCTGCGTGGTCGGCCCGAACGGCTCCGGAAAGTCGAACGTCCTCGACGCGCTGCGCTGGGTCATGGGCACCCAGGGCGCGAAGGACCTGCGCGGCGGCAAGATGGAAGACGTCATCTTCGCCGGGACCGCGGGCCGCGCGCCGCTCGGCCGCGCAGAGGTCACGCTCACCATCGACAACGCCGACGGCGCGCTGCCGATCGAGTACGCCGAGGTCTCCATCACCCGCCGGATGTTCCGCGACGGCGCGAGCGAGTACGAGATCAACGGCGACCGCTGCCGCCTGATGGACGTGCAGGAGCTGCTCTCGGACTCCGGCATCGGCCGCGAGATGCACGTCATCGTCGGGCAGGGGCAGCTCTCGGCGATCCTCGAGTCGAAGCCCGAGGAGCGGCGCGCGTTCATCGAGGAGGCCGCCGGCGTCCTCAAACACCGCAAGCGCAAAGAGCAGACCCTGCGCAAGCTCAACAACATGCAGGGCAACCTCGACCGGCTCACCGACCTCACCACCGAGCTGCGCCGCCAGCTGAAGCCGCTGGGCAAGCAGGCCGAGATCGCGCGCAAGGCCCAGTCGGTGCAGTCCGACCTGCGCGACGCCCGGCTCCGGCTCTTCGCCGACGACCTGGTCACCCAGCGCCAATCCATCGCCCGCGACGAGGCCGACGAGCGCACTGCCCGCCAGCGCCGCGCCGAAGTCGAGCAGGCGCTGGAACTCGTCGCCGCCGAGGAAGCCGAGCTGGAAGCGTCGCTCGCCGAGGACGCGCCGCGGCTGCAGATCGCGCAGGAGACTTGGTACAAGCTCTCGGCGCTTACCGAGCGGCTGCGCGGCACCGTGCGGCTGGCTGTGGAGCGGCAGCGGCACCTTTCTTCCGATGTCTCCGCGCCCACCGGCGGCCGTGACCCGGAGGAGCTGCTTGCCGAGGCCGAGCAGGCCGCGGAGCGCGAGCAGGAGCTGACCGAAGCGGTCATGGAGGCCCGCGAACTTCTCGCGGAAACCGTGCTGCGCCGGGAAGATCTCGAACAGCGGGTGCAGGCCGCGGAGCGCGCGCACTGGGCCGCGGTCCGGGCGATCGCCGACCGCCGTGAGGGCATGGCGAAGCTGACCGGTCAGGTCGAAGCGCTGCGCAGCAAGAACGGCGCGACCGCGGAAGAGGTCGACCGGCTCACGGTCGGTCTGCAGGAAGCGGCCGAGCGCGCCGAGATCGCGGTCGAGGAGCTGGAAGAAGCGAAAGCCGTTGGCGGCACGGAGGAATCCGACGACGCCGACCTGCAGCAGCGCCACGACCGCGCGGTGGAGGCGAACAACGCCGCCAAGGCCCGCGTCGAAGAGCTGGTGAAGGCCGAGCGCGGTTCGGAGCGCGAGATCGCGTCGGAAAAGGCGCGTGTCGAGGCGCTGTCGATGGGGCTCAAGCGCAAGGACGGCGCGGGCGCGCTGCTGGGTGCGTCGGCGGAATTGCCGGGCCTGCTCGGTTCGGTCGCCGCGTTGCTCACCGTGCAGCCGGGCCACGAGGTCGCGCTGGCCGCCGCGCTCGGACCGATCGCGGACGCGGTCGCGGTTTCCGGCGGCGAGAACGCGCTGTCCGCGCTGAAGTACTTGAAGGAGACCGATTCCGGTCGCGCCGGGATCGTGCCGGTCAGCGCTGGGTCCACTGTGGACACTAGCGCGTGGCCGATGCTGCCCGAGGGCGCGCGGTGGGCCCGCGAGGTCGTCAACGCGCCGGAGCAGCTGCGGCCCGCGGTGGAGAAGGCGCTGGACCGGCTCGCGCTGGTGCCGGATCTGGACGCCGCGCGGCAGCTCGTGGCCCAGCATCCGCAGGTGCGGGCGGTCACCGCCGAGGGCGATGTCTTCGGGGCCAACTGGATTGCCGGCGGTTCCGCCGCTCGCGAGAGCGTGATCGAGGTCCAGGCGGCGGTCGACGAGGCGCAGGAACGCTTGCGCACGGCCGAACGCGCGCTGGAGCAGTACTCCGCCGAGCTGGAAGGCGCGCGCGCCGAGCAGCAGTCCCGGCGCGAAGAGGTCGGCCAGGCGAAGGACGCGCTCGGCGAAGCCAAGGTGCGCAAGGCTCGTTCGTCCGAGCGGCTCAACCGGTTGCAGCAGGCCGCGCGGTCCGCGCAGGCCGAGGTCGAACGGCTGACCCAGCAGCGCGCGAAAGTCGAGCAGAGCCGCGAGCAGGCGCTGGAACAGTTGGCAGAGCTGGAAGAACGGCTCGCCGCGGTCGCCGAGCAGCCGGTCGAGGACGACCCGGACACCGCCGAGCGCGACGAGGCCGCCGAGCAGCTTGCCGTGGTACGGCAGGAAGAAGTCGAAGCGCGGCTCGCACAGCGCACCGCCGAGGAACGCGCGCGCAGCATCGCCGGGCGTGCGGAGTCGTTGCGCCGTGCGGCTTACGCCGAGCAGCAGGCCCGTGAGCGCGCGGCCAAGGCCCGGGAAGCGCGCGAGCGTGGTGCGGAAATCGCGAACGCGGTCGTGAACGCCGGTGAGTTCGCGCTGGAGCGGATCGAACTGAGCGTGCAGCGCGCGGCCGCCGAACGCGACGAAGCCCAGGCGCAGCGCCAAACCCGCGAAACCGCGCTCACCGCGGTACGGGCGAAGGTGCGCGAGCTGTCCGGCGAACTGGAGAAGCTGACCGACGCCGTGCACCGCGACGAGGTGCTGCGCGCCGAGCAGAAGCTGCGGCTGGAAACGCTGGAAGCCAAGATCGCCGAGGACTTCGGCATCGGGCTGGCGGACCTGGTCGAGGAGTACGGCCCGGACGTGCCGGTGCCGCCGAGCGCGGGCGAGATGGCCGAGTACGAGGCGGCGAAGGAACGCGGCGAGGACGTCACGCAGCCGCCGCCGATGCCGTTCGACCGCGACACCCAGGCCCGCCGCGCCAAGCGCGCGGAGAAGGACCTGACCCTGCTGGGCAAGGTGAACCCGCTGGCGCTGGAGGAGTTCGCGGCGCTGGAGGAGCGCTACAAGTTCCTGTCCACCCAGCTGGAAGACCTCAAGGACACCCGCAAGGACCTCGAGGCCGTCATCAAGCAGGTCGACGAGAAGATCCTGGAGGTCTTCGCCTCGGCCTACGCCGACGTGGCGCGCGAGTTCGAGACCGTCTTCGGCGTGCTGTTCCCCGGCGGCGAGGGCCGGATGGTGCTCACCGAGCCGAACGACCTGCTCGCCACCGGCGTGGACGTCGAGGCGCGCCCGCCGGGCAAGAAGGTCAAGCGGCTTTCGCTGCTGTCCGGCGGCGAGAAGTCGCTGGTGGCGGTCGGCATGCTGGTCGCGATCTTCCGCGCCCGCCCTTCGCCCTTCTACGTGATGGACGAGGTCGAGGCGGCGCTGGACGACACCAACATGCGCCGGCTGATCGGCCTGCTGGAGCAGCTGCGCGATTCGTCGCAGCTGATCATCATCACGCACCAGAAGCCGACCATGGAGATCGCCGACGCGCTGTACGGCGTGAGCATGCAGGGCGACGGCATCACCAAGGTGATCTCGCAGCGGCTGCGCGCCGCGGACGAGGAACCGGTCCCGGCTTCCTGAGGGGGGTTGCGCCGTTCGGGGCGATCCTGCCCGAACGGGCAGCTCTGCCCGGACAGCCGTCCGGTCGGCCAACTGCCGCGGCGTCCGCGCGTCTTCAGGGGTGTTCGAAAGAAACACATCCTGGAGGGGATTCGACAATGCGCACCATGGTGGCCCGCACCCTGATTTCCGGTTCGATGCTCGGCGTTGCGCTGGCAGCAGGCGCGTGCGGCGGCGGTCCGCAAGCCGGGCAGGCCGCGGCGGTGCAGAGTCCGCTCTCCGCCGCGCCGACCGCTTCGTCGGTGGCCGCGCCGAGTTCTTCCGCGACGCCCTCGCCGGCTCCGACGCACACGAGCAAGCCCAAGCCGCACCCGACCCCGGCCAAGCAGCAGCCCAGCGACCGGTTGCCGGGCAAGGGCGAACTCGGCAACGGCGCGGACTGCGGCCCGATCGACGGCCCCGGCGGCAAGGTCGACGTGGTGACCGAGGCGATGCCCGCCGGAACCGTCGGCTGCACCGAGGCGATCAACGTGATGTCCGACTACCTGACCCAGGCGCCGACCAAGGCGCAGGGCACCGGGCGCTTCCTCGACGTCGACGGCTGGAACTGCGGCTACGACGGCGGAAACGGCGGCAGCAAGCAGATTTTCTGCGGCAGCAAGGGACTTTCGTTCCACGGCAAGGCCGTCTGAGCGAGGCCCGTTTCTCTCGCACCCCGGGTACGAAAGGGTAGAAGCGGGCGCGACGGCTGTCCGGGGCGGGCCCGCTGCTGGCACGGTCGATCTCGTCCGGCGGCGCGGTTTCCCCGCGGGCCGGGCGCACTTTCAAGGCAGCACTGGGAGAAAGGTTCCACAGCGATCATGCCTTCACTCGTCAAGAGACTCGCGATCGGCGGCGCCGCGGCGCTCGCGCTGGCCGGCACCGTTCCGGCCGGTCAGGCGTTCGCCATCGACCGGGTCGCCTGCAACGGGCGCACCGACTTCGTCCAGCTGCGCCTCGCGGGCGGAAACCCTTGGGACGGCAGCGATGTCGCCTGCTTCGCCAACGGCGGCGCGACGTATGTGGACCTGGGCGGCGTCACCCGGGTCGACTCCGGCAACAACTCGGTCACCCTGTACTGGGACGGCGGCCAGGCCAGCCTCGGCCACTGGCAGGGCGCCGACCTGAACTTCGTGCACGTGCGGCAGGTCTGGATCCACTGACGGATTTCTCGCGGACGGCCCGGCTTCCCGCCGGGCCGTTTCGCTGCCGCGCTGCCGACCCGGCGCGGGCCCCTTAGGGTGATTTCGGCCGATCGGCGGCCGAAGCCCGGGGAGGGATTCTTCATGCGCTCGAAGCTGTCCAAAGCCGTTGTCGCAGCGTCGATTCTCGCGTTCGGCGCGCTGGCCTCGGCTTGCGGCGGGAGCAACGACACGGCGGGTGAAGTCTCGTCCCCGCCGTCGGTCGCGCTCACTGCCACGTCCGCACCGGCGAGCCCGCTGCCGAGCAGCAAGGCCGCGCCTTCAAGCAAGACACCTGGCCCGGACAGTTCGGACAACGGCGAAACGGTCGGCCCGCCGGTCGAGTGCGGCCCGATCGACGCGCCCAACGGCAAGGTCGGCCTGGTCGCCGCCGAGACCAAGGCCGGTCGCCCTGGCTGCACCGAGGCGATCAACGTGATCACCCAGTACTTCGCGGACGCGCCGAAGAAGGCCGAGGGCACCTCGCACGTGCTGAACGTCAGCGGCTGGCGCTGCATGGCCGACACCGGCGCGCAAGGCAGCGGCCGGATCGGCTGCGACAAGGACGGGCTGGCCTTCTATACCCAGCCGTAGAACGCAGTCTCGCCGGGTTCCCGCAGGAACCCGGCGAGAGCAAATCCCTTGTTACGCAGGGGTTTCCGCGGGTTCTTCGACCTTCTCGACGTTCGGGTCCGCGCCGCGCCGCCGCAGCGACAGCAGACCGCCCACGATCAGCGTGATCAGCACGCCGGCGAAGGTGTACCAGTAGGTCGCCAGCGGCACGAGCGTCTTCGTGGCCGCGCCGAAGCGGATGTGCACCTCGGTCGTGGCCTTGTCGAATTTCACGAACAGGATCAGGAACGCCATGCCGACCACCGAGCAGGCGAACGCGATCACCGCGTCGGACTGGCGGGCCTTGCGCACCAGCAGGCCGAGGAAGAACGAGCCGAGCAGCGCGCCGTAGGTGTAGCCGACGATCCCGAGTCCCTGCTGGATCACCGGGTCCTTCGAGTTCGTGAACATCGAGGCGAACACCGCGAAGACCGCCGCCCAGATGAGTGTCCACATGCGACCGTGCCGGAGCAGCTTCGCGTCCTCGATCGACTTGTGCGTGAACCGCTGGTAGAGGTCGGCGATGGTGGACGTGGACAGCGCGTTGAGCGCGGACGCGAGCGCGCCCATCGTCGACGCCAGGATTCCGGCGATCAGCAGCCCGGCCAGGCCGACCGGAAGGTCGTTGACGATGAAGTTGGAGAACACGTCGTCGCCGGACATCTTCCCGGCCGCGACCGCGGTGGCCGTCGAGCCGGTCTTGCCGCCGGTGTAGACCCACAGCATCGCGCCGACGAGCAGGAACAGCGCGAACTGGACGAACACCACGATCGACGAACCGATCAGCGCGCGCTGGCCGTCGCGCAGGTTCCGGCACGACAGCAGGCGGCCGACGATCAGCTGGTCCGCGCCGTGCGAAGCCATCGACAGGAACGCGCCGCCGACCACCGCGCAGAGGAACGCGTACGGGTTGGTGAGCAGATTCGACGCGAAGTCGGTGAGCTGGAACCGGCCCTGGCTCGAAGCGATCTGCGTCCAGCCGGACGGCAGCTTCGTGGACAGGAAGATCACCGCGCCGATCGCGCCGAGGATGTAGAGCGACCACTGGATGACGTCCACCCAGATCACCGACTTGATGCCGCCGACGAACGCGTAGATCACGGTGAGCGCGGTCAGCAGGACGACGATGTGCCAGTACTCGGTGTGGATGCCGTAGTGGCCGAGGATCGCCTTGATCGGGATCGCCCCGGCGAACAGCCGCAGCCCCTCGGCGAGCAGCCGCGTCACCACGAAGGTGACCGACGCGGTGCCCTGCAACCCGCGCCCGAAGCGGCGGCCGAGGAATTCGTACGCGCTCACGTAGTTGCCGCGGAAATAGCGCGGCAGCAGCACGAACGCGGCGATCACGCGGCCGATGATGTAGCCGAAAGCCACCTCCAGGAACAGGAAGGCGCTGCCGAACACGAGCCCGGGCGTGGAGATCACGGTGAGCGTGGACGTCTCGGTGGCCACCACCGAGAGCGTGACCGCCCACCACGGCATGCTGCGCTCGCCGACGAAGTAGTCGTTCGCGGACTTCTGTCTGCGCCCGATCAGCACGCCGATGATCGGCATCGCCGCGAGGTACACGATGACGATCACCAGATCGACTGGATTCATGGGGTTCTCCTACCGTGGTTGCCCGGATTCCGCGACCCGGAGCCGGGTCGCGGCGCCCCCCAGCGGGGCGGGGAGATTCAGGGGAGCCGCGCCCGGCGTCAGCGCGCCGAGCAGGCGGGGACCGCTCGCGCCGGTGGCTGAGGGCAGCGTCGCCGGGACGCCGCACCAGCTCAGCCAGCCGAGCAACGCGGTCAGGTAGGCCTCTTTGCCGGAGCCGGGGAGGCCGAGGTCGTCGCTGGTGCGGAGCGCGCCGTCGGGCAGGAGCTGGGCGAGCGCGGCCATCGTGGCGGGGTTCGCGACGCCGCCGCCGGACGCGACGACGGTCGCGACGCCGTGCCGCCGGCATTCCGCGGCGACCGTCGCGGCGGTCAGTTCGGTGAGCGTAGCCAGCAGGTCCTCCGGGGACAACGGCGGCAGTCCGGACAGGGCCGCGTCAAGGTATCCGCCGTGGAAGTGCTCTTTGCCAGTGGATTTCGGGGGAGGGGCGGCGAAATAGGGGTCGGCGAGCAGCCGGTCGAGCAGGTCTTTCCGGACTGAACCGGCGAGCGCGAGCCGTCCGTCGACGTCGGCGGACAGCTTGCCGTCGCTGACGTGGGCGGCGGCGAGATCGAGCAACGCGTTGGCCGGGCCGGTGTCGTACGCGAGCACCTTGTCCGACTGCGTGACGACGGTGATGTTCGCGATGCCGCCGAGGTTGAGCGCGGCCACCGGACTTCCGGTCTCTTCGGCGAGACCGCGCAGCCACATCGCGTCGAGCGTGCTCGCCAGCGGCGCGCCCTGGCCGCCCGCGGTGATGTCGCGGATGCGGAGGTCGGCGATCACCGGCACTCCGGTGCGCTCGGCGATCCACGCCGGCTGGCCGAGCTGGAGCGTGCCGAGCGCGACGCCGTTCTCGACCCAGTGGTAGACGGTCTGGCCGAGCGAGGCGATCACGTCCACCGGCCCGTACGCCGCGATCCCGCGCGCGGCGGCGTCCGCGAATGCCTGGCCGACCCGGGTGTCGAGGACGGTCAGCTGCCGCGCGCTGCTCGGCCGCGGCGGGAGGGCGTCGAGGAGATCCGTGCGGAGGTCGGCGGGATAAGGCACGTCGAGCTCGCCGAGCGGGGTGAGGACGACTGTCCCGTCGTCTTCGCGGATTTCGGCGACCGCGACGTCGATCCCGTCCACGGACGTGCCCGACAGCAGCCCGAGGACGCGGAAACAGTGGCCGGCGGGGGTGGTCATCCGATGTGGTCTAGTCAACACCGAAGGGGTGGCGCAAGACGCCTCGTGGAGTCTTGGCCGAATCGGAACCGTTCGCGTTACTCGTTGGCCTCGCGGTGGGGTGTCCCGTGGCTTGTGCACGCGGATGACAGGATGGTGGCGTGTCGAGCACCTGGTTCTGGATCGTTGTCGTCGCCGTCGTCGTCCTGGTCGCCGTGCTGGTGTCCGGGCTGCTCATCGCGCGCAAGCGGCGGATCAGCATGGCCGAGCGGCGCGAGGTCGAGGAGAAGCCGAAGGGCGGCGGGTACGCCGCGAGCGGCGGGATCTCCTTCGCGTCCGGCGGGACGGCGGTCGAGGAGAAACCCGAGCCTTCGCCTGAGCCCGAGCCTGCTCCTTCGCCGGAGCCGGTGGTCGAGCACCCCGTCGAAGACCGGCCGGAAGTCGACGGCCAGCCCGCGGTCGGCGACGACGCCGCGGTCCCGCGCGACTCCGACCAGCGCACGGTGCGCGACGTCAAGCTCCCCGAGCCGGTCGAAGAAGAAGCCCCCGAAGCCGTTGTGCCGGGAACGGTCGAGCCCATCGAGGAGATCGAGTCTCCGGCCGGTCGCCTCGAGCGCCTGCGCGGCCGTCTGTCCAAGTCCCGCTCGGTGTTCGGCCAGAGCCTCCTGGGCCTCCTCGGCGGCGGCGACCTGGACGAGGACTCCTGGCAGGACGTCGAAGACACCCTGCTCCTGGCGGACCTCGGCGCCGCCACGACGACCCAGATCGTGGACCGCCTGCGCGACGAACTGAACCGCCGCGCGGTGCGCACGTCGGACGAGGCGCGCGAACTGCTGCACGAGGTGCTGACCGCGGCGCTGTCCACGGACGCCGAGCGCTCGGTCCGCGCGCTGCCGCACGAGGTAGACGGCAAGAAGCAGCCCGCGGTCGTGCTGGTGGCCGGCGTGAACGGCACCGGCAAGACCACGACGACCGGCAAACTGGCGCGAGTCCTGGTGGCACAGGGCGGAACCGTGGTCCTCGGCGCGGCCGACACGTTCCGCGCCGCCGCCGCCGAACAGCTCCAGACATGGGGCGACCGCGTGGGCGCGTCGGTCGTGCGAGGCAAGGAAGGCGCGGACCCGGCGGCAGTCGCGTTCGACGCGGTCAAGCAGGGCATCAGCGAGGGCGTGGACACGGTCCTGATCGACACCGCGGGCCGCCTGCACACGAAGACCGGCCTGATGGACGAACTCGGCAAGGTGAAGCGGGTCGTCGAGAAGCAGGCGCGGGTGGACGAGGTGCTGCTCGTGCTGGACGCCACGACCGGACAGAACGGCCTCGCGCAGGCGCGGGTGTTCGGCGAGGTCATCGACGTGACCGGGATCGTCCTGACGAAGCTCGACGGCACGGCCAAGGGCGGGATCGTGTTCCAGGTCCAGCGGGAGCTGGGGGTGCCGGTGAAGCTGGTCGGACTCGGTGAGGGGCCGGATGACTTGGCGCCGTTCGAGCCTGGTGCGTTCGTGTCCGCTTTGCTGGGCTGATGAAGTGAACCGCGTCACCCTTCGCACGTTGACCGGAGCAGACCGGTCGCGAGTGCACGAGATCCTCTCCACGCCCGAAGTAGCGCAGTGGTGGGGCGAAGCCGACGAAGAGACCGACGGCCTGCTCTCGAAAGAGGGCGACCAGCACGCTTACGCCATCGAGTACGAGGGCCAGACCGTCGGCGTGATCCAGAGCTGGGAAGAGCCCGGTCACCGCTACCGGCACGCCGGAATCGACCTCGCCGTGCACCCGGACCACTACGGGCTCGGGCTCGGCGCGGAGGCGATCCGGATCCTCGCCCAGCGCCTGTTCGACCAAGGCCACCACCGGCTCACCATCGACCCGGCGGCGGCCAACGTCCGCGCGATTCACGTGTACGAGAAGCTCGGCTTCCGGCGCGTCGGGATCCTCCGCGACTACGAGCAAGGGCCCGACGGGACCTGGCACGACGGACTGCTGTTGGACCTCCTCAAGGGCGAACTCAAGTAACCGGCAGCTGCTGCGAAAGCCGGTCCGCGATCTTCTGCACCACCGGCGCGATGTGGCTCACCGCGTCCGCCGTCAGCCGTCCGGACGGGCCGGAAACCGAGACCGCCGCGGGCACCGGTGCGCCGGGGATCGCGACGGCGATGCAGCGCACCCCGAGCTCTTGTTCCGCCTCGTCCAGCGCGTAGCCCTGTCCGGCGATCTTCTTCAGCTCCACCGCCAATGCGTCCGCGTCCGTGAAGGTGTGCTCGGTGTACGCGGGCATTCCGGTGCGTTCCAGCAGCGACGAGACCTCGTCGGCGGGCAGTTCCGCCAGCATCGCCTTGCCCACACCGGTGCCGTGCGGCAGCAAACGCCGGCCGACCTCGGTGAACATGCGCATCGAGTGCTTCGACGGCACCTGTGCGACATACACCACCTCGTCGCGTTCCAGCACCGCCAGGTTCGCCGTTTCGCCGACCTCCTCGACCAGCTCCACCAGCAGCGGCCGCGCCCACGCGCCGAACTGCATGCTCGCGTTCTCGCCCAGCCGGATCAGCCGGGCGCCGAGCGCGTAGTGCCGGTTGGTGTTCTGCCGGACGTAGCCCAGCGACACCAGCGTGCGGATCAGCCGGTGGATCGTCGGCATCGGCAGCCCGGACAGGGTCGCCAGCTCCGACAGGCTGGCCTCGCCGCCAGTGTCCGCCAGGTGCTCCAGCAGCTCGAACGCGCGCTGCAGGGACTGGACGCCGCCGTCTCGTCCGCTCTTCTCAGCCGCCACCAGTGGTCCTCCTCACAGACCCGATTGATGTTCCGCTATGCAGAAACTATAGTCCGTCAGGTAAAAACCGTAGGGACGTTATCCAAAGCACTACTCGGGGTGTTGCGCATGTCTGAGGTCCAGGTTCTCGGCGGGTCCGTCGAGCGTGGGGACGAGATTCTGACGCCGGAAGCCCTCGCTTTCGTAGCGGGCTTGCACGACGAGTACGCCGCGCGGCGCGACGAACTCCTCGTCGCGCGGGGCAAGCGGCGCGAGGAGGCCCGCACCACCGGCCGCCTCGATTTCCTCGCCGAGACCAAGGAGGTCCGCGAGAGCGACTGGCAGGTGGCCGGCGCTCCGGCCGCGCTGCGCGACCGCCGCGTGGAGATCACCGGTCCGACCGATCGCAAGATGACCATCAACGCCCTCAACTCCGGCGCCAAGGTGTGGCTCGCCGACTTCGAGGACGCCAACACGCCGCACTGGGCGAACGTCGTGGGCGGCCAGGTCAACCTGTCCGACGCGATCCGCGGCACCATCACGCTCGACCAGAACGGCAAGCACTACGAGCTGAAGCCGGACGTCGAGCACGCCACCATCGTGGTCCGCCCGCGCGGCTGGCACCTCGACGAGCGGAACCTGACCTTCGGCGGCCGCAAGGGCGTCGGCGCGCTGGTCGACTTCGGCCTGTACTTCTTCCACAACGCGCAGGAACTGCTCAACCGCGGCAAGGGCCCGTACTTCTACCTGCCGAAGATGGAAAGCCACCTCGAAGCGCGGCTGTGGAACGACGTGTTCACGCACGCGGAGAAGGCGCTCGGCATCCCGCACGGCACCGTCCGCGCGACCGTGCTGATCGAGACCATCCCGGCCGCGTTCGAGATGGAAGAGATCCTCTACGAACTGCGCGAGCACGCCTCGGGCCTCAACGCGGGCCGCTGGGACTACCTGTTCAGCGTCATCAAGTACTTCCGCGACGCGGGCGAGAAGTTCGTGCTGCCGGACCGCAACTCGGTCACCATGACCGCGCCGTTCATGCGCGCCTACACCGAACTGCTGGTGCGCACCTGCCACAAGCGCGGCGCGTTCGCGATCGGCGGCATGGCCGCGTTCATCCCGAGCAAGGACCCGGAAGTCAACAAGGGCGCCTTCGACAAGGTGCACGCCGACAAGTCGCGGGAGGCCGGGGACGGCTTCGACGGTTCGTGGGTCGCGCACCCGGGCATGGTCGCACTCTGCAAGGAAGAGTTCGACAAGGTCCTCGGCGACCAGCCCAACCAGCTGGGCCGCACCCGCGACGACGTGCAGGTGACCGCCGACCAGCTGCTGGACGTCGCCTCGACGCCGGGCAGCGCCACCGCGGCGGGGCTGCGCGCGGCGGTCGACGTCGGCATCCGCTACCTGGCCTCGTGGCTGGGCGGCAACGGCGCGGCGGCGATCCACAACCTGATGGAAGACGCCGCCACGGCCGAGATTTCGCGGTCGCAGGTGTGGCAGTGGGTCAAGAACGGCACGCAGCTGGACAACGGCGAGAAGGTCACCGCGGAGCTGGTGCGCGGGGTCGTGGCCGACGTCCGCGGCGAGCTGGCGGCGGAGGTTTCCGACGATCTGCTGAAGCCCGCGGTCGAGCTGTTCGAGCAGGTCGCGCTGGCTGACGAGTTCCCGGACTTCCTGACCCTGCCGGCGTACGAGCACATCCAGTAATGGGCGGCGGACGGCTCGCCGAGGACGTCTACGCCGCCGCCGACACGCGGTTGGCCGAGGCCGACGCGCGCGTGGCGGCGCGGTATCCCGGCGAGTCTCCGGGCCGTCGTCCGGTGCACACGGTGTACGTGCCGGCGTCGCAGTACCGCACGCGCCTGGTCGCCGATTGGGGCAAGCAGGCGATGCGGGTCTTCGTCGAACACGGCGACCTGCTGAACCTCGACCCGGCGGTGGCCGAGCGGGTCCGCGAGAAGCTCCTCACCGAGCCGATCGAGGACCTCCGCATCGACTTCGAGGACGGTTACGGCCATCCCGGCGACGAAGCGGAGGACGCGGCCGCGGAAGCCGCCGGGCGCACCCTCGCGACCACCGGCGGCACCCCGTTCGTCGGAATCCGGTTCAAGAGCTTCGAAGCCGCGACGCGGCGGCGGGGCATCCGGACGCTCGATCTGTTCCTGTCCGGCTTGCTGTCCGAAGGCTCGCTGCCGGACGGATTCGTGGTGACGCTGCCGAAGGTCACCGCGGTCGAGCAGGTCGAGGTCGCCGCGGAAGTGTTGGGGCGGCTGGAAACCGCGTACGGACTGGCGGACCGCGCGTTGCGGTTCGAGGTGCAGATCGAGACCGCGCAGTCGATCCTTTCGACCGACGGCACGGTCTCGGTGGCGCAGATCATCCAGGCCGCCGACGGCCGGTGCTCCGGGCTGCATTACGGGACCTACGACTACAGCGCGGGTCTTGGCATCAGCGCGGCGTACCAGAGCATGGCGCACCCCGCGGCCGATTTCGCGAAGCAGGTGATGCAGGTCGCGGCTGCCGGAACGGGCGTGCGGCTGTCCGATGGTTCGACCAACCGGCTCCCGGTTGGCGACGACCTGCCGGGCGCGTGGGCGGAGCATCTGCGTCTGGTGCGACGGTCGCTGGAGAACGGGTTTTACCAGGGCTGGGACCTGCATCCGCACCAGCTGCCGACCCGGTACGCGGCGACCTACGCCTTCTATCGCGAAGGTGCTCCGGCAGCGGCCAAGCGGTTGCAGGACTACGCGTCGAAGACGGCCGGGGGAGTGCTGGACGAACCCGCGACGGCGGAGGCGCTGGCCCGGTATCTGCTCGGCGGGTACAACTGCGGAGCGTTGGCGGAGTCGGAGTTGCCTTTTGAACCGGCGCGGCTGGACGCGTACGCGCGGCGGCAAGCCTGAACGATCGCGAGTGCCTGCGCTACTCGGCGCAGGCGCTCGCGATCGCCGCGGTGTCCCAGTAGAACGGCCGCACGTCGGCGATCCGCCCGTCCTCGATCCGCAGCGCCTGCAGGATCGGGAACTCCAGCTCCCGCCCGGTCGCCCGCGCCCGGGCCCGAACCTGGGTGAGCACCACCGACGTCGCGCCGAGGGCGAGGAACTCCTGTTCGCCGATCTCGAACGACTCCCAGACCCGGCTCATCTCGAGGAAGAACTTCTCCAGCCCGGCGTGGCCGTGCCAGTCGCCGCCGAACGGCAGCCCGTCCGCCTGGTGCAGTACGACATCCTCGGCGAAATACGGGGCCAGCGGGGCGAAAGAGGCCGAACCGGGGCCGCCGGCGGCGAAATACTCGGCTTCGGCTCGATACATGCCGTGCAGCACGGCAGCGGGATCAGTCACGGTCGCCAGCCTGGCCCGGCCGCGAGGGAGCCGCTGGCGGCAATCGGACTTCGCGGTCTCCGTACGTTCTGCCGGTCGCCCTGGGTAGACTTCACGCCGGTCTTTTCAGGGGCGGGAAAGGAAACACATGGCTGAGGAAACCGGGACGGTCGAGACGCTGGAGTTCCAGTCCGAGGCGCGCCAGCTGCTGCAGCTGATGATCCACTCGATCTACTCGAACAAGGACATCTTCCTGCGCGAGCTGGTCTCCAACGCCTCCGACGCGCTGGACAAGCTGCGGCTGGAGACGTACCGCGACAAGGATCTGCAGGCCGAGACCGAGAACCTGCACATCGAAATCCTCCTCGACGCCGAGGCGCGCACTCTCACCGTGCGCGACAACGGCATCGGGATGAGCCGCGACGACGTCGTCAACCTGATCGGCACCATCGCGAAATCCGGCACCGCCGACTTCCTGCGCAAGCTGAAGGAGTCGAAGGAATCCGCGGGCCAGGACCTGATCGGGCAGTTCGGCGTCGGCTTCTACTCCAGCTTCATGGTCGCCGACAAGGTCACGCTGGTGACTCGGCGCGCGGGCACCGACGAGGGCGTCTGCTGGGAGTCGACCGGCGAGGGCACCTACACGATCGAATCCCTCTCGGACGCGCCGCAGGGCACCTCGGTGACGCTGCACCTCAAGCCCGCCGACGACGAGGACCACCTCTACGACTACACGTCGCCGTGGAAGGTCCGCGAGATCGTCAAGCGCTACTCCGACTTCATCACCTGGCCGGTGCAGATGGCCAAGGAAACGAAGGAAGACGAAGAGAGCGGTCTCGAGACCGTCAACTCGATGAAGGCGCTCTGGGCGCGGTCGAAGGACGAGGTCTCCGACGAGGAGTACCACGAGTTCTACAAGCACATCAGCCACGACTGGACCGACCCGCTCGAGACGGTCCGGATGCAGGCCGAGGGCACCTTCGAGTACCAGGCACTGCTGTTCCTGCCCTCGCGCGCGCCGGTGGACCTGTTCATGCGGGACGCGAAGCGCGGCGTGCAGCTGTACGTCAAGCGCGTGTTCATCATGGACGACTGCGAAGCGCTGATGCCGAACTACCTGCGCTTCGTGAAGGGTGTCGTCGACGCGGCGGATCTGTCGCTGAACGTGTCGCGCGAGATCCTGCAACAGGACCGGCAGATCCGCGCGATCCGGCGGCGGCTGGAGAAGAAGATCCTCTCGACGGTCAAGACGATGATGACCGAGGAGGCCGAGAAGTACGCGACGTTCTGGCAGGAGTTCGGCCGCGCGGTCAAGGAAGGCCTGATCGACGACCCGGAGAACCGGGAGCAGATCCTCGAGATCTCGTCGTTCGACTCGACGCACCACGCGGAGAAGCCGACCTCGCTGCGCGACTACGTGTCGCGGATGAAGGACGGCCAGGAGCACATCTACTACCTGACCGGCGAATCGCGCACCGTCATCGAGAACTCGCCGCACCTGGAAGCGTTCCGCGCCAAGGGGTACGAGGTGCTGATCCTCACCGACCCGGTCGACGAGATGTGGACGGAGTCGGCGAGCGGCTTCGACGGCAAGACGTTCCAGTCGATCGCGAAGGGCGAGGTCGACCTCGGCGACGAGACGTCCGAGGAGAAGAAGGCCGAGTACGCGGACCTGCTGAAGTGGATGTCGGCGACGCTGACCGACACCGTCAAGGAGGTCCGGCTGTCCTCGCGGCTGACGACGTCGCCGTCCTGCATCGTCGGCGACGCGGGCGACCTGACGCCGACGCTGGAGAAGATGTACCGCGCGATGGGACAGGAACTGCCGCCGGTGAAGCGGGTTCTGGAGCTGAACCCGGAGCACGTGCTGGTGACCGGCCTGCGCAAGGCGTTCGCCGAGCACCCGGAGGACACCTCGCTGGCGGAGACGGCGGAGCTGCTGCACGGCATGGCGTTGCTCGCCGAGGGCGGCGAGCTGAAGGATCCGAGCCGGTTCCTGAACCTGGTGGCGGATCGCGCGGCCAAGGCGTTGTGAGCCAATCGGCATCCCGGTCGACGACAAAGGCATCAACGTCGACGCACTGTCTACTTCAGACTATTCCGTCGTGCTGGTGACCGCCGCGCACCAGT
>NZ_JBSFNS010000063.1:0-44860 GCF_053587275.1 Amycolatopsis sp. NPDC003676 | reverse complement strand
GCGCCCCCACCACACCCAACGCCACGAGCTGGCGGCCGGTCTCGTCGCCGCGCGACAGCTGTTCGCCGACGAGCGTGGTGAACGCCGGGAGGAGGTGCAGGCCGCGGCTGGTCAGCGCGGGATCGGTCAGCGGCGCGAGCAGCAGCACGCGGCCCTTGCGCGGATCGTCCAGCACGAGTTCCACGAACGCCGTGACCGCGCGTTCGGCACGGCGGCTCGGATCGGCTTCTCCGGACACCGCGTCGGCCAATGCTTGGCGGGCTTGGTCTCCGACGTCCTCGTAGACAGCGGCGACCAGGCTTTCCCGGTCGGCGAAGCTCTCGTAGAAGTACCGCTCGGTCAGTTTCGCGGACCGGCACACCGCGCGGACGCTCACCGCCGCGCTGCCCTGCGCGCCGAGCAGGTCGAGCCCGGCGGCCAGCAGCTGCGCGCGCCGCTGGGCCTTGCGGTCGTCCAGCGTCGTGCCCGCCCACGTGCGGCCCGGCATACCCGCTCCCGTCCCGAGTTGACCACAGCTGTTGTCACATCCTAACCTGACAACAGCTGTAGTCACTTCGCCGACCCGCCGAGGAGCCGCGATGAGCAGGGACGCACCCGAACCGCTGGGACCGGACTCGCTGACCTGGAAGTACTTCGGCGACTGGCGCGGGCTGCTGATCGCGTTGTGGGCCGGGTCGATGCAGAACATGCACCCGGGGCTCGGCGCGGGCGTCGAGGAGCATTCGCGGTTCTTCGAGGAACGGTGGCAGCGGCTTTTCCGTTCGCTGTACCCGATCGGCGGCGTGGTCTACGACGGCCCGCTCGCGCACCGCACGGCGCTGGAAGTGCGCGGCTACCACGACCGCATCAAGGGCGTGGACAAGAAGGGCCGCCGCTACCACGCGCTCGACCCGGACACGTATTACTGGGCGCATTCGACGTTCTTCGTCAGCACCATCCTGATCGCCGACAATTTCATGGGCGGCATCGGCGAAGAGGAAAAACGCACGCTGTTCGACGAACACGTGCGCTGGTGGCGGATGTACGACATGACGATGCGGCCGGTGCCGGAATCGTGGGAGGACTTCCAGCGGTACTGGAAGCACATGTGCACCGAAGTGCTGGAAGACAACAAGGCCACGCGCGACGTCCTCGACCTCCGCGGGATCGCGAAACCGCCGTTCCTGCCGTGGCTGCCGGATCCACTGTGGACGCCGGTCTCGAAGATCATCGCGAAACAATTCGTGTGGCTGACCGTCGGCCTGTACGACCCGGAAGTGCGCGACCTGCTCGGCTTTCGCTGGTCCGCACGCGACGCCCGGCGGCACCGCCGCGTGGGCAAGCTGATCAACGCGGCGTTCACGCTGCTTCCGCACGATCGCCGCTACCATCCGCGGGCACGGGCGGGCTGGCGGCGCGCCCGCGGCGAACTGGCCCCGGGGACGCCGCCGGTCGAAACCCCGCGCCGCAATCTTCCCCCGCTCGCCGAGCGCGGGAAACCGGAGCACTACTCGCCGGACGTGCCGTGAACGGTGCGGGAACCTGATTCCCGCACCGTGCACGGGCTTCGAGATCAGGAGGGCTTGATGAAGCTGGGCTTTCACCTCGGGTACTGGGGGAGCGGGCCGATCCCGGGCGCGCAGGAGACCGTGCTCGAAGCCGAACGGCTCGGGTTCGACTCGGTGTGGTCGGCCGAGGCGTACGGGTCGGACGCGTTCACGCCGCTCGCCTGGGTCGGGGCTGCGACCAGCCGGATCAAGCTCGGCACGAACATCGTGCAGATGTCCGCGCGCACCCCGACCGCGACCGCGATGAGCGCGCTGACCATGGACCACCTCTCCGGCGGCCGGTTCGTGCTCGGGCTGGGCGCGTCCGGGCCGCAGGTGGTGGAGGGCTGGTACGGCCAGCCGTATCCGAAGCCGCTGGCGCGCACGCGCGAGTACGTCGAGATCGTGCGCAAGGTGCTGGCCCGCGAGGAACCGGTGACCCTCGACGGGCAGTTCTTCCAGCTGCCGCTCAAGGGCGGGACCGGACTGGGCAAACCGCTCAAGCCGACCGTGCACCCGCTGCGCGCCGACCTGCCGATCTACCTCGCCGCCGAAGGCCCGAAGAACGTCGCGCTGGCCGCGGAAATCTGCGACGGCTGGCTGCCGCTGTTCTTCTCGCCCAAATCGGACGCGTTCTACCGGGCCGCGCTGGAGGAGGGTTTCGCCCGCCCGGGCGCGCGCCGGAGCGGCCTGGACGGTTTCGAGGTGGCCGCGTCGGTGCCGGTGATCGTGCACGACGACGTCGAGGAGGCGGCGAGCTTCATCAAGCCGGCGCTGGCGCTGTACATCGGCGGGATGGGCGCGAAGAGCGTGAACTTCCACCACGACGTGTTCGCCCGGCTCGGCTACGCGGACGTGGCGGACAAGGTGCAGGAGCTGTACCTGGCCGGGCGCAAGGAAGAGGCAGTCAAGGCGATCCCGACTTCGCTGGTCGAGGACACTTCGCTGATCGGGCCCGCGGAGAAGATCCGGGAAGAGCTGGCGGCGTGGGAAGACACGGTGGTGACGACGCTGCTGCTGCGCGGGGACGCCGGGTCGCTGGCGAAGGCGGCGAAAGCGCTGTCCTGAAAGCGGACTCGTGAGTGCCTATCCCGGTTAGAACCGTGATAGGCACTCACGAGGGCGTAGTCGGCCCGGTACGGCCGGTGCATCACGACGGTGGCACGATTCCTCCCGACCACTACCGGGAACCGGCGAAGATCCATTAGGCATGCGTTCGTCGTTCCGCCTTCGAGGAGGACCTTTGGCGTCGCTGTCCCGCCGCACGAGATTCCGCTACTCGCTCGGCTCCTTCGTCACCGGCGGGTTCGGCACGGTGCCGGGGCTGCTCCTGCTGCCGTACCTCACCGACACGATGGCCGTGCCCGCGGCGGCGGCCGGGGTGATCGTGTTCGTGCCCAAGGCGTGGGACGTGGTCTTCAACCCGGTCGCCGGACGGTTGTCCGACGCCGACCTCGCGCGCACCGGCAGCAGGCGGCGGTTCCTGCTGCGCGGCGGGATCGGCGTCGCGGTCCTGTTCGCCGCGCTGTTCGCGCATCCCGGCTTCGGCACGCCGGTGTGGGACGCGGCGTATGTCGTGGCGATGTTCTTCCTGTGCGCCACCGCGTACGCGTTCTTCCAGGTGCCGTTCAACGCGCTTCCGGCCGAGCTGACCGATTCCGCCGAGGAACGCACGAAGCTCACCAGCGTCCGGATCGGCGTGCTGGCGGTCGCGGTGCTGGTGTCCGGCGGCGGCGCGCCGGCGATCACCGACCTGCTGCCCGGCGTGGCGGGCTACCGGGTGATGGGCCTGGTGATGGCGGTGATCATCCTGGCCGCCACGCTCGGCGTCTACTTCGGCCTGAAGGGCGCGCCGGTCGGCTCGCTGCGGCCCAACACGGTGCGGCTCAAGGAATTGGCGCGCACCATCGCGCAGTGGCGGTCGTTCCGGTGGCTGCTGGGCGTCTACTTCATCCAGGCGCTCGGCATCGGCACCGTGCTCGCCGCGATCCCGTACTTCGCGCAGCACGTGCTCGGCGATCCGAGCTACCGCACGTACCTGTTCGTCGGGTTCGTCGGGCCCGCGCTCGTCACCATGCCGGTGTGGCCGCGGCTGGGCGCGCGCTGGGGCAAGCTCGCCGGATTCCGGATCGCCACCACGTCGTTCTTCGTCGGCCTGGTGGCGATGTACTTCGCCGACCAGCTCCCGTTCGCCGCGACACTGGTGTTCGTCGCGCTCGCCGGCGTCGGCTACGCGGGCATTTCGGTGTTCCCGCTGGCGATCCTGCCGGACCTGATCAGCGCCGAGGAGGAACGGACCGGCGAGACCAGGGCGGGCGTCACGGCCGGCGTGTGGACCGCGTCCGAGACGCTCGGGCTCGCGCTCGGGCCGGGACTGTTCGGCATCGTGCTGCAGGCCGGGAGCTACGTGTCGAGCACCGGCGCGACCGCCGTCCCGCAGCCGCCGTCGGCGATCACCGCAATCGTGATCGGCGCGTCGGTGCTGCCCGCGGTGCTGATCGCGCTCGGCATCCCGCTGCTGCGCCGCTCGGTGCTGGAGAAGCAGCCGTGAACGACGTCCTCGCGCGGCTGCGCGAACTCCGCTCCGGCGACCTGCCGACGCACGGCGGCCGCACGCTGGCCTACGTGTACGACAGCGGACTGTCCGAAGTGGACGAAATCGCCGCGGCCGCGCACGCGCTGGCCAGTTCGGCCAACGGACTCGACCCGACCGCGTTCCCCAGCCTGCTGCGGATGGAAAACGACCTGGTCGCCCGCGCGGCCGGGCTGCTCGGCGGTACGCCGGACACGGTCGGCACGGTGACTTCTGGCGGCACCGAGTCGTGCCTGCTGGCGGTCCTCGCCGCCCGCGACTCCCGGCCGGACGTCGAGGCACCGTCAATCGTGCTGCCGGAAACAGCGCACGCCGCGTTCCACAAGGCCGCGCACCTGTTCGGGGTGCGGAAGGTCGTGGTGCCGGTCGATCCGGAGACCTTCCGCGCGGACCCGGAGGCGATGACGGCCGCGATCGACGATTCCACTGTGCTCGTGGTGGCGAGCGCGCCTTCGTACGCACACGGTGTCGTCGACCCGATCACGGAAATCGCCGCCGCAGCTTCGGCGCGCGGAGTGCGCATGCACGTCGACGCGTGCATCGGCGGCTGGGTGCTGCCGTACTTCGCGAAGCTCGGCGCGGACCTGCCGCCGTTCGGCTTCCGCGTTCCGGGCGTCACCAGCATTTCGGTGGACCTGCACAAATACGCCTACTGCGCCAAGGGCGTCTCGGTGCTGCTGCACGCTTCCGCGGAACTCCGCCGGACGCATTTCTTCGCGAGCGCGGCCTGGCCCGGCTACACGATGCTGAACCCGACGCTGCAAAGCACCCGCTCCGGCGGCCCGCTCGCCGCCGCGTGGGCCGTCGTGCATCACCTCGGCGAGGACGGCTACCTGCGGCTGGCCTCGCGCACGCGCGAAGCGGTGGGCCGGATTCGCGCTGGCGTGGCATCGATCCCGGGCTTGCGGGTCCTGGGCGACCCGGTGTCGACACTGGTCGCGTTCGCCGGCTCGGACGGTTTCGACCTGTTCACCGTCGCCGACGAGATGAAGGCTCGCGGCTGGTACGTCCAGCCGCAGTTCGCGCACGGGACTTCTCCGCTGAACCTGCACCTCACCGTCACCGCGGCCAACCACGGCAGCGAACCGGAATTCCTCGCCGACCTGACGGCTTCCGTCGAGGCGGCGCGCGCGGAAGGCCCGGTGCGGGTCGATCCGGACGTCGCCGCGTTCGTGGCCGCACTGGACCCGGCGACGCTGACGTCCGAGCAGTTCGGCGGCTTGCTCGCCGCGGCGGGCCTGACCGGTGCGGCCGGGCTGCCGGAGCGGATGGCGCCGGTCAACGCGCTGCTGGCGGTCGCGCCGGAACCGTTGCGGGAGCGGCTGCTGGTGGAATTCCTGGGCGCGCTGTATACGCCGTCGCGGGACTAGCGCAACCGAACGGCCGGTCGCCCGTCCAGTGATCATGGGGAGTGCCGAGGAAAGCCGAAGACCGAGTCTGGTGCTGGCCGCAGTCGTGTTCCTGCTCGGCTGGCTGCTGGCCGCCGCCGTGAGCTACTTCGTCGTGCCGATCAGCGGCGTGATCCCGGTGCCGGTGATCGTGCTGACGGCGGGAGCGTGGCTGACCGCGGCGATGGCGACGGGCATCAGCGCGTGGCTGGTGTGGCGGGGGCTGCGCTGGCCGGGTGTCGCCGGATACGCGGTGGTCACCGCGGCGTGCGCGGTGCTGATGGCCAGCACCAACTGGGTGCACTTCTACGCCACCAGCTGGTATTCGATGCACCGAGCGGACTATGCCGACCTGCTGCGGTCCCTGAACGAGCTCAAGAGGGGCGAAAAGCCGCCCCTGGCGATTTCGCGGATCAACAACGACCCGGAACGGCCGGTGTGGTTCGTCCAAGCCTGGGCGGGGATTCCCGACTGCGCCGCCGGGTTCGCCCACTTCAGCGGTTCCCCGGAGAAGTACCTTCCCGGCCGTCCCGTCGACTCGTACGACTACCTCGACGGCTTGGGCTGTGCCGTCCGCCCGACGGTCGAGCTGGGCGACGGCTGGTGGTGGGTCGAGTAGCGGAGCCTCACAGCGTTCCGCCGAGGAGCGGCAGCAGCCGTTCCCAATGCCGTCGCAGGCCAGCGGGGTTGAAGGAATCCGTGTCGGCCATGGTGAATCCGTGGACCGTGCCGGGGTAGATCTCGGACGTGTAGCTGACTCCCGCGGTGTCGAGGGCTTGGTTGAGTTCGCCGAGAGTTTCCGGCGTCAGATCGGACGCGGCATGGCCGAAGTGCGCTTGAGCGGTGAGCTGAGCGAAATTCTCGGGCCCGGCGGCACCCACCGGTGCGTGGAATCCGGCGACAGCGGCCACCTGATCCGGATGGGCCGCGGCGGTGCGGACTGCGTGGAGGCCGCCGATGCAATAGCCGGTCACCCCGACCGGCCCAGAGCTGACTTCCGGCTGAACGGTGAGGAAATCGAGGTAAGCCTTGGCGTCGCGCAGCACCAGTTCGGGAGTGTGCGCTTCGATCAACGGCATCACCTGAGCGAAGACCCCGGAACGCTCGTCCGCTCCGATGAACTCCGGAAGTTCGAGGACCGGCGCGGGGCCGTGCCGGTAGAAGTAGTCGGGAACAAGCACGTAGTAGCCGTGCGAGGCCAGTTCGAGGGCCAGGTCGCGCAGCACTGGCCGAAGGCCGAAACCGTCGGCGTACATGAGCACGCCGGGGTGCCGCTCGCCGTCGTCGGGGAACGCGGCGAAGGCGTCGGCTTGGCCGTCAGGGGTGGGGATCCGCAGAGTCTTGCCGGGCATGAAGGTCTCCTGTCGTCGTTGAGGTGCCTGTGGTCACGACGAAGGAGGCGGGGCCCGCGCGGCGCTCAGAAGAGCACCGGGTAGCCGATCCGTCTGTGGCGCAATGCCGTCCCGGTAGTCATCGCTGATCAACCTAGCCCATCGGGCCGCACTGGTCGAGCCGCGGCTTGACGTCAAGTCCGCTTGATGTCGAACACTGGCGGTGATCGACACGAAAGCTGGAGGCGGCGATGAGCAAGGCGATGGGGTTCCGCGAGCTGGGCGGACCGGAGGTGCTGCGGCTGGAGGAGGTGCCGGAGCCGCATGCCGGACCGGGGGAGGTGCGGATCCGGATGAAGGCCGCGGGGCTGCAGGCGTTCGACGTCGCGGTGCTCGCGGGGCTCATCCCGGTGCCGGAACCGGGCGCGTTCACCGTGCCGGGCAACGAGTTCGCCGGGGTGATCGACGAGATCGGGGAAGGCGTCGAAGGGTTCGCGGCGGGCGACGAGGTGCTCGGCTTCGGCCGGCTGGGCGCGTATCAGGAACTGGTCGTCGCGGGACAGGACCAGGTGGTGCCCAAGCCGCCGGAGATGCCGTGGGAGGTCGCGGGCGCGTTCACCGCGGCGGCGCAGACCGCGGACATCGCGGTCGAGGTCATCAACGTCGGCCATGGTGACACGGTGCTGGTGCACGGTGCGGCGGGTTCCGTCGGGGCGATGGCGGTGCAGCTGTCGCAGCTGCGCGGTGCGAAGGTGCTCGGCGTCGCGCGTCCCCAGTGGCACGAGCAGGTGCGGGCGCTCGGAGCGATTCCCCTTGCCTACAGCGAGGATTTCGTCGAACGGGTGGCTCCGCACGGCGTCACGGCGTCGATCGACGGGGTCGGCGGCGCCGCGCTGGAGTACACGCTGGAGCTGATCAAGGACCGGTCCCGGATTCTCACTCTGGTCGAGCATGACCGCGCCGCGGAGCTGGGCATCCGGCTCACGGTGAACGACCGCTCGGCGGCCCGTCTCGCGCGGCTGGCGGGACTGTACGCGAAAGGCGAGCTGACGCACCGCATCATGGCGACCTTCCCGTTCACCGAAGCCGCCGAAGCGATGCGGACTTACCAGGCGGGCAACATCCACGGCAAGATCGCGCTCACGATGGACTGACCTGGTCCTGGTGGAAGTACCGCTTCCCCCGCGACGCCGACGCCAGCGCGGCGACCAGCGCCATCGCCGCGGCCGCGACGAACACGGTGACCAGTCCGTCGTGGAACGGCCCGGAAATGAGGGTCGGGAAGAACTCCTTGCCGGTCAGCGCCGCGGAATCGGCGGGGGAGAGCTGGCCGAGCACCCAGGGTCCGACGAGGTGCGCCACCGGGTTGCTGCCCAGGAACGCGGCGAAGAGGGTGCTCACCGGCGGCAGTTGGGCGATGTTCGCGGCGACGTCCGCGGGGACGCCGTGCGCTTGCAGGCCGCCGGTGAGCGTCGACGGCAGCGAGCCGGCCAGCCCGGCGATCATCAGCGAGAAGAACACGCCGATGGACAGCGACGTCCCGGAATTCTGGAACGTCGAGCGCATGCCGGACGCGACGCCGCGCTGGTGGTCCGGCACGCTGCTCATGATCGCGGAGGTGTTGGGCGCGGAGAACATGCCCTGCCCGATCCCGCTCAGCACGAGCAGCGCCGCGAACGCCGGATAGCTGAAGTCCACCGGCAGCGCGAGCAGGCCGAGGAAGGATCCGGCGACCAGCAGCAGGCCGCCGGTGGAGAAGAGCCGCGCGCCGAAGCGGTCGGAGAGGAATCCGGAGACCGGACCGGCGATCAGGAACCCGGCGGTGAGCGGCAGCAGGTAGATCCCGGCCCACAGCGGGGTTTGCTCGTAGTCGTAGCCGTGCAAGGGAAGCCAGATCCCCTGCAGCCAGATGATGAGCATGAACTGCATCCCGCCGCGCGCGATCGCGGTGAGCAGCGCGGCGAGGTTCCCGGCGGTGAACGCGCGGATGCGGAACAGCGACAGCTGGAACATCGGCGACGGCACCCTGGTCTCGATCACACAGAACGCCGCGAGCAGCGCGATCCCGGCGCCGAGCCCGCCGAGCACCCACGGGTTGCCCCAGCCGGTCGCCGCGCCGCCGTAGGGCTGGATGCCGTAGGTGATCGAGGCGAGCACGACCGCGGTGCCGAGCGCGAAGGTGACGTTGCCGCCCCAGTCGATCCGCGACCGTTGCGGACGGCTGATCTCGCGGAGGCTGCGGATCGACCAGACGGTGCCGAAAACGCCGAACGGCACGCTCACCCAGAACACCGCGCGCCAGTCGAGTTCGGCCAGCAGGCCGCCCGCGACCAAGCCGAGGAATTGCCCGGCCAGCGCGGTGATCTGGTTGACGCCCAAGGCCATTCCCCGCTGTTCGCGCGGGAACGCGTCGGTGAGGATCGCCGCGGAGTTCGCGGTGAGCATCGCGCCGCCGACGGCCTGCACCACCCGCCAGCCGATCAGCCACAGCGCCCCGCCGCCCGCGTGGAACGGGTCGAACGACAGCGCCACCGAGGCGACGCTGAAGATGACGAACCCGACGTTGTACATCCGGACGCGGCCGAACATGTCGCCGAGCCGCCCGAGCGTCACCACCAGGACCGCGGACACCAGCAGGTAGCCGAGGATCATCCAGAGCAGGTAGCCGATGTTGGCCGGGGCCAGCGGGTCCAGGCCGATGCCGCGGAAGATCGCGGGCAGCGAAATGATCACGATCGAGCCGTCGAGCGCAGACATCAGCACGCCGAGGGTGGTGTTGGAGAGTGCTACCCACTTGTACCGCCCGCCGTGCCGCGTCTGGGTTTCGCTCGTCCGGTCCGCCACAATCGACAGCCTAGACTGATAAACCTAGCCTGTTCAACTGGTGCGAAACGGGTATCCCGGACGAACCATCCTGGTAGCGACAGGCTCCTGGTTGCCTTCGCCCGCTTCGCCGAGGATCGGGGGTGGAACGAAGGAGAAATCGGTGAAAGCTGCTGTGCTCAAGGAGTTCGGGCGCCCGTTGTCGGTCGAGGAGGTCGCGGATCCGGTGCCGGGCACCGGGGAGGTGGTCGTGGACGTCGTCGCGGCTCCGGTGCTGCACTACACCGCCGAGGTGATCAGCGGCGCGCGGCGGTACCTGCTCGACCTGCCCGCGATCCTCGGCACCGGCGCGGTCGGCCGGGTGCGCTCGGTCGGTCCGGACGCGACGAAACTCCGGCCGGGCGACTGGGTTCGCTGCGACCCGACGGTCCGCTCCCGCGACGACGCGGTGACGCCGGACGTCGTCCTGCAAGGGTTGACGGCGCGCGGTGACGGAGGTTTGGCGTTGCAGCGCCACTTCCGGCACGGCGGGTTCGCCTCGCAGATCATGGTCCCGACCGAAAATGCGGCCCCGCTGGGCTCCATTGACGAGGCCGACGCCGGTCGGTGGGCAGCGCTCGGGATTTGCCTGGTGCCCTACGGCGGCCTGCTCGACGGCGGGCTGCAGCCAGGGGAGACGGTGCTGATCAGCGGCGCGACCGGCACGTACGGCGGCGCGGCGGTCGCGGTGGCCATCGCGATGGGCGCGGGCAAGGTGATCGCGCCGGGCCGGAACCGGGCGGCGCTCGCCGATCTGGAGCGACGCTTCGGTCACCGCGTCCGGACTGTTGTGTTGTCCGGCAACGAAGACGAAGACCGCGCGGCAATGCAGGCAGCTGCGGCGGGGCCGGTCGACCTGGTGCTGGATCTGCTGCCACCGTCCGCTTCGGTCGCGGCGGCGCGCGCGGCGGCGATGACCGTGCGGGAGTTCGGCCGCGTGGTGCTGATGGGCGGGATCGGGGACGACGTGGCGCTGCCGTACCCGTGGCTGATGCTGAACAGCGTGACGGTGCGCGGCCGGTGGATGTACCCACGCGACGCGGTGCCGAAGCTGATCGCCCTGGCACGGTGCGGACTGCTGGACCTGACGCAGTTCGAGGTGGACGAGTTCGCGTTGTCCGCAGTGGGCGAGGCGGTGGAGCACGCGGCTGAGACGGGAGGGCGGCTCCGGCTCACGGTGTTGCGGCCGTGAGCCGGAACTGTCCTCAGTGGACGTGAATCGGCTCCCATTCGGGGAACGGATCGTCAGCGGCGGAGGCATCGGACAGGCAGGTCTCGAGCGCGTCGAGCAGCGCGGCGTGCTGAAGCCCGACGCCGATGAATACCAGTTCCTGCCGTGGTTCGTCGGCGACGCCCTGCGGTTCGAACCGTGCGACGCTGCCTGCCTGTGACCACAACCCGAGCGTGCCGGGCCGCGTGCTGAGGCTGAAGAATCCCTTCGACCGCAGCACGGTGCCGAACTCGCCGGAGTCGAGCCGCGAAGTCACGAACTCCCACAACCGCACCGGGTCGAACGCCCGTGCGGAGCGGAACACGACGCTGGAGATCCCGTACTCCTCGGTCTCCGGCACGTGGTCGCCGTTCAGCTCCGCCACCCAGCCCGGCGCCTGCTGCGCGCGTTCGGCGTCGTACCGGCCGGTGCTGAAGACCCGCGCCAGCGGCACCCGGCCGAACTCCGCGGACACGACGTCGGCAGCTGGGTTGAGGCGGCGCAGCGAGGCCAGCAGGCGGTCGCGTTCGGACGGGGTGACCAAGTCAACCTTGTTCAGCAGCAGCACATCCGCGAACTCGACCTGGTCCATCAGCAGGTCGCTGACCGTCCGCTCGTCGCCGTCGTACTGGTCCAGCCGACGCTCGACCAGACTGTCTCCCCGGGCCAGTTCGCGGGCGAAGTTCGCCGCGTCCACCACGGTGACCATCGTGTCCAGCCGCGCCGACGACAGCACCGGAGTGCCGTCGTCGGCGGGGAAGGAGAACGTCGCGGCCACCGGCATCGGCTCGGAGATCCCGCTGGACTCGATGAGCAGATGGTCGAACCGCCCGTCGTCGCACAGCCGCGCGACCTCCTCGAGCAGATCCTCGCGCAGGGTGCAGCAAATGCACCCGTTGGTCATCTCGACCAGCCGCTCGTCGGTCCGCGACACGCTGTCCCGCACGAGCGCGGCGTCGATGTTGACCTCGCTCATGTCGTTCACGATCACCGCGACGCGCAGGCCCTCGCGGTTGGCCAGGATCCGGTTGAGCAGCGTGGTTTTCCCGGCGCCCAGGAATCCGGAAAGGACAGTGACCGGGACGCTCACCGCTCGAGCCGCTGGAAGTGCTTGATCAGCTTGCGCGGCACCAGCTTCCGCTCGCCGTCCACGACGATCGGCACCAGATCCGGCACCGCCGCCTTCCACTGCGAGCGCCGGGACCGGGTGTTGCTGCGCGACATCTTCCGCTTGGGGACGGCCATCAGCTCGCACCCCCGCGCTTGCGCTGCCCGTAGCGGCGGTGGAACTTCTCGACCTGGCCCGCCGAGTCCAGGATCCGCTGGGTGCCGGTCCAGAACGGGTGCGACCACGCGCTGATGTCGACCACCACGAGCGGGTAGGTGTTGCCGTCGGCCCAGTCGATGGTGCGGTCCGAGGTGGCGGTGGAGCGGGTCAGGAACGCGTCGCCGGTCGACGAGTCCTTGAAGACCACCGGATGGTAGTCGGGGTGGATGCCGGGTTTCACAGGGTTTCGTCCTTCTGGTTGGCGGCGTTGGCGTGCCGGTCGGGTTCTTCGGTTTCTTCGCAGGGGTCTTCGTGCCAGTCCCCGAACGGGTCGGGATACGCGCGCCAGGCCGCTTCGCCCTCGGCCAGTTCGGCGTCGGTGAGCAGAGCCGCCTGCAACGCGCTCTCGATCTCCGCCGGGGCGGCCTGATCGGTGACAATCACCAGTTCCTGCGCGCGGTCGCCGTGCACCGGGTCCCAGCGCAGCGAGGCGAGCGTGCGGCGTTCGGGGGAGACATCGGCCCAGTCCGGCCCGTCCGGGGAGGCGAGCCACGGCCCGGCGTGCCCGATGCCGAGCCCGCCGCCCGCCGATTCGATCCAGAACGCGACGTCCGGCTGGCTCGCGACCCAGGCCCGGCCGCGGGTGCGGACCACGCCGTCGAGCAGCAGGTCGATCGCCTCGTGCAGCCGCTCCGGATGGAACGGGCGCTGCGCGGTGAACCGCAGCAGTTCGATGCCGCAGTCCGGGTGCAGCGGCGGGGCGCCGCGCAGCAACGCCCCGTGCAGGTCGGTGACCTCGCCGCGCCGGGCGTCGGCGGGAATCGCGGCGAACAGCCCGGCGGCGTCCGTGCGGGCCAATTCGACGCGCGGGACAGACGGCGCGACCCGGTCGAGCACCGCCGAGGATTTGGCCGCGCACCAGGCGTCCGAGGCGGCTCCGGCGAGCACGAGCACGTCCGCGGATTCCACTTGCGACAGTGCGACCTGCGCGACCGTCCGCTCGTCTTCCGGGCTGCCCTGCAGGCCGCGTTCGGCGAGCAGGTCGTCGCCGGTCACGTCGGCGAGCCAGGTGGCGCAGTCGAGCACGGTGAAGACCGCTTCGAGTTCGACGTCGTCGCTCACCGGGCGGTCGCCGACCAGGACGTTGCGGATCGCCCAGCTCACCGGCTCCGGCTCCATCGCCTCGTCGAGCCGCACCACGATGCGGTCGACCTGAGGCATCCGGGCCAGCCGGCGCAGCAGCGGAAGCAGGTCCTCGCGCAGCGTGCAGTTGACGCAGCCGTGCGCGAGTTCGAGCGGCGTCAGCTCGTCGCGGCCGCGCAGCCGGATCCGGCGGCGGACGACACCGGAACCGATGTCGCGCAGGTCGTGGTGGACGACGGCGGTGCCGGGGCTGGCGCGGAGCAGGAGCGCGGCGAGGTCGCCGGTGCGGGCGATCCCGCTGCAGAGCACGAGCGGGACACGCGGACGTGGGGGCACTGGATCTCCAGACGACGGGGCGGGGTACGGTGACGAGCGTAGTTGAACATGAATGTCACTATCAACTTGGGAGGGTCCGTGTCAGCCGTGTGCCAGGTCACCGGCCGCAAGCCGGGCTACGGCAAGCAGGTCTCGCATTCGCACCGCCGCACGTCGCGGCGCTGGGAGCCGAACCTGCAGACCCGCCGCTACTACGTGCCGAGCCTCGGCCGCGCGGTGCGGCTGAAGGTGTCGGCGAAGGGCATGAAAACGATCGACAAACGCGGCATCGACGCTGTTGTCGCCGATCTCGTCGCGAAGGGAGTGAAGCTCTAGATGGCGAAAAGCACCGACATCCGGCCGATCATCAAGCTGCGGTCGACCGCAGGAACCGGCTACACGTACGTGACGAAGAAGAACCGCCGCAACAATCCGGACCGGATGGTACTGCGCAAATACGACCCGGTGGCGCGCAAGCACGTCGAATTCAAGGAAGAGCGCTGATGGCGAAGAAGTCGAAAATCGCGAAGAACGAGCAGCGGAAGGTGATCGCCGCGCGGTACGTCGAACGGCGGCGCGCGCTCAAGGCGGTGATCGCGTCGCCGTCGGCATCTTCGGAGGAGAAGGCCGACGCAGTCGTTGCGCTGCAACGCATGCCGCGCGACGCGAGCCGCACGCGCATCCGCAACCGCGACACCGCCGACGGCCGCCCACGCGGATACCTGCGCAAATTCGGGCTGTCCCGGGTGCGCATGCGGCAGATGGCGCACAACGGGGAACTGCCCGGCGTCTCGAAGTCGAGCTGGTGAGCGCCATGCCTAAACCAGACCGTGCGCCGCGCCGCCGCCCCAACCCCTTCCACGCGGCCGGAATCACCAGGGTGGACTGGAAAGACGTCGACCTGCTGCGGAAATTCATCTCCGACCGCGGCAAGATCCGGGCCCGCCGGGTCACCGGATTGACGCCGCAGCAACAGAAACAGGTGGCGACGGCGATCAAGAACGCGCGGGAGATGGCGCTGCTGCCGTACCCGACGGCGGCGCGGAGCTGAAAAACCGGATGCGGGCAGCGGGCACGGCGCGCGACCATAGCGGTACGAAACGGGCGTCGCACCAGGATGTCCCGGCACCGGAGGGGTCCACGCCTTGCACGCCCAGCTCACCGTCACGCCTGCCCAGCTGCCCGACATCCTGCTCACGACCGCCGTCGTCCGGCCGGTCTTTCTCTGGGGCGCGCCGGGAATCGGGAAGTCGTCGCTGGTCCGGGAATTCGCGGCGGCGCTCGGCCTGGAGTGCGTCTCGCTGCTCGGCACTCAGCTCGCGCCGGAGGATCTGATCGGCGTGCCGCAGATCGCCGATGGTCGCAGCCGGTTCTGCCCGCCCGAGCAGATCGCGCGCGACGAGCCGTACTGCCTGTTCCTGGACGAGCTGAACGCCGCGTCGCCGGACGTGCAGAAGGCGTTCTATTCGCTGATCCTCGACCGCCGGATCGGCTCGTACGAGCTGCCGCCCGGTTCGGTGGTGATCGGCGCCGGCAACCGCGCCACCGACCAGGCGCTCGCCCGGCCGATGGCCTCGGCGCTGGTGAACCGGCTGGTCCATCTCCATCTGCGCGCGTCCGCGGGCGACTGGCTCGCCTGGGCGGCGGGCAACGACATCCACCCGGCGGTGGTCGAGTACCTGGCCCAGCGCCCGGACCACCTGTGGAGCCAGCCGCCGAAGACCGAGGAACCGTTCTCCACGCCGCGGTCCTGGCACATGCTGTCCGATCTGCTGCACTCGGCCGGAGATCCGCTCGAGGACGAGACCGTCGGGCTGCTCGCGTACGCCACGCTCACCCCGCAGCACGCCGGTGCGTTCCGGTCGTACCTGAAGGTTGCCCGGCACGCCTTCGACCTGGAGGCCATCCTCAAGGGCGACGCGCGCTGGCCCGCCGAGCCCGGCGAGCGCGACCTGCTCTACTTCCTCGCCGAGACGTTCCGCGTCCGGCTGGCCCGCGACCTCCCCGCGGACAAGCGGCACGCGTCGGCGGCGGTGCGGCAGTTCGCGTTCCGCGCGAAGAGCCTGCTGGTCGAACTGGCGGAGATCTCGCTGGAGATGGCGCAGCTGGTGATCGCGGACGACGAGGCGGGCAACCCGCGCCTGCCGTCCTGGTTCCTGGTCGAAGCCGCGCGCGACCTGCCGCGCCTGGTGGCGGCTCGGGCATGAGCTGGGTCCGTCCCGACGGGCGCCTCCGCGAACGCCGGAACAAGGCGATCGACGCGGGCTGGGCGCTGGTCCGCGCGAATACCGTCCTCAACCAGCTCGCGAGCCGCGCGAGTCTGGACCGCACCAGCCTGACCGGCGTCGAGTCTTGGGCAATCGTCGCCGACAACGGCCAGATCACCGCGAACCGCGCCCGCGACGCAGAGCCCGCTGAGTGGGCGTGGGTGTTCGCGCATCTGCTGCTGCACCTCGGCCTCGGCCACCTGGACGAGGAACAGCTCGCCGAAGCGGACGCGATCACCGCGGACCGAGGCGTCGACGCGAGCTACAGCGCGGCGGGTTGCGTTGCGGTGCACCGATTCGCGGAGGCGGTGCGGGTCGGGACACCGCTGGTGCTGCTGCCCGAACTTCCCGGCACGGACGAGCTTTCCCTTGCCCGCGCATGGCGCGAGACCGGCGTTCCGGAGGTCTTCCATTCGCTCGGCACCGGCGGCGACCGGCCGTGTCTCGCGCTCGCGGAGCCGCCGAGCCGGTGGCACGCGCAGTACCACGGGAAATCCGCGCCGTGGACCGAACGGTTCGCGCGCGGCCTGATCGCGTCGGCCACCGAGGCGATGGAGCAGGCCGCCGACGCGCGGGGCCAGACCCGGCACCGGCGGAGCCTGGGGGAGTGGGACCGCGCGCTGGGCTGGTTCGCGTCGTCGTTCCCGCTGCTCGGCGCGGTGGCCGCCGGGTTCACCTTGGTCGCCGATCCCGAAGTGGTCCGCGCCTGGGACATCTCGGTCGCGGCGGTCGACGCCGAGCACGGCGAGATCTACGTCAACCCGCACGCCGCGCTGACGGCCGAGGAATGGCGGTTCGTGCTCGCCCACGAAATGCTGCACGCCGCGCTCCGGCACGACCGCCGCGCGCTCGGCCGCGACCCGTACCTGTGGAACGTCGCTTGCGACTACGTGATCAACGGCTGGCTGGTCGCGCTCGGCGTCGGCGAGCTGCCCGGTGACGGACTGCACGACCCGCAGCTCGCCGACCTGTCCGCGGAATCGGTGTACGACACGCTGACCACCGACCTTCGCCGCGCCCGCAAGCTGCGCACGCTGGGCGGCCGCGAGGCCGGCGACGTCCTGGGCGACTGGCTGTCCGAGCCGGACGCCGCTGCCCGCCGGTCCTCGCGCCGGGCGGACCCGAAGCCGCTCCCATGGCGTGACGGCGACCGGACCGGCGGCGTCGACCTGGACGAGTTCTATCGCCGCGCGCTCAGCCAGGGCTTAGTTTACCACCACGCCCAGGGCCGCGGGCTGGTGCCGCTCGGGCTGGAGCAGGAGATCCGCGCGCTGGACCATCCGCCGCTGCCGTGGGACGCGCAGCTCGCCCGGTGGTTCGACGAGCACGTCCAGACGGAGCAGCCGGTGCGCAGCTACGCGCGGGCGTCGCGCCGTCAGTCGGCGACGCCCGACATCCCGCGTCCGGGCCGGGTCTTCCCGGAACGGATCGAGCGCCGCGCGACCTTCGGCGTCGTGCTGGACACCTCCGGCTCGATGAACGCGGAACTGCTCGGCAAGGCACTCGGCGCGATCGCGTCGTACGCGCTGGCCCGCGACGTCCCGGCCGCCCGGGTGATCTTCTGCGACGCGGCCGCCTACGACGCCGGATACCTTGCGGTGGAAGACATCGCGGGCCGGGTGAAGGTCCGCGGCCGCGGCGGCACCCGGCTGCAGCCCGGCGTCGACCTGCTGCGCCGCGCCCCCGATTTCCCGGAGGACGGTCCGGTCCTCATCATCACCGACGCGCAATGCGACCACGTCCGCCCGCTCCGCGAACACGCCTTCCTGGTCCCGCGAGGCGCCCGGCTGCCGTTCGTGCCGCGCGGTCCGGTCTTCCGAGTGGAATGAGTCCGGTGCCAGATCGCAGGGGTGCCGCCGTAGCAACAGAAACAGGCAACGCGGAGCTATGCCCGTCCGCGCGGCTGGACGGGCGCGAGGCTCGCCCAGCCGCATCCGGCGCTACCCGAGTTTCCAAGCCACCGCGTGCGTCTTGTACCCGGCGACGTCCGCACTCCCGACCACAAACCCGCTGTCGGTGATCCACTCGCCCTTGCTGTAACTGCCGCCCGGCAGAATCCCGAACCGCACGGTGTTCCCGTTGTCGTACCAAACAGTCGCGCGGTTCTGCGAAGCCCCCACCGCGTTCCCGTTCGAGTCGACCCCGGCGACGTCTCCGTCGATCAGGTACACGTTCCCGTCCGGATCCCACAGCACCGAATCCCGGTCCGGCGGGTAGAGATAGCCGCTGCCGGTCACGTATCCGGTGGGGCTGACCTGATTGAGCCAGGACGGATGCGGGCTCTCCCATTGCAGGCGCCGCAGGATCCCGTCGCGGTCCCAGGTCACCGGAACGGAGTTCCCGTGTTCGACGTCGGTCAGGTGCCCGGCGATCGTCCCGTTCCGGTTCATCACGTTGTTCGCGCTCGCCCACGCCGTCGGGGCCAGGTCGGTGATCGGACCGCCGTTCACCCACCGCACGGAGTGCGCCTTCGTGGGGTTGGAGTCCTGGCCCGAGATGATGGCGCCGTCGGCCGAGATGCCGGTGGCGATGGCCCACGTGTCGCCGGGCAGCGTGCCGAGGTCGGTGACCTGGCCGTTCGGATCCCAGCGGAACGGGTGCTGCAGGCCGTCCGGCGTCTGCCATTCCCCGACGACCACGCCGGTGTCGCTGATCTTCTCGCCCATCGCGTTGTGGTAACCGGGCGGAAGCGACATCAAGGTCACCTGGCCCGCGGCGTCCCAGCGCGCGGGGATCGCGATAGTCGGCGTCAGCACGTACCCGGCGGCGACGCCGAGGCTGTTGATGGCGCGCGCCTGCCCCTGAGTGGCACCCGGCGTCGGCAACGCGGTCGGATGCCCGGCGGTGTCCCAGCGGACCGGATGGTCGAGGCGCGGGTCGCGGCCCGCCGACGACGTGCCGACCGCCGTCCCTGCCTCGTTGACCGCCAGCGCCAGGCTCTGGTCGTCCCCGGGCAGCGGAGCGAGATCCGTCGGCGCGAGCGGATCGGCCTGCGCGGTCCCGGTCGTCGCGCCCGCGAACACGAGCAGGGCGGCGGCGAGCGAGCACGCGCGTCTTCGTCTGGTCGCACTGGTCCTGGTCATCATTACTCCCCATCTGATTCGGCGGTGTTTGATCCGGCACTGTGCGACAAGCAGTCGTTTCCCAGGGGAGCAGTGGTACGACCCGCGCGCGGAATTACTCCCGTGGCGCCGGATTTGCCTGCGGACAGCCGACGTATTTTTGCCGTCGTGTTAACCCCGGCGGCCTAGCGGCGTGGCATGACCCACGCTCGGCGTGCGAACCGGCGCCCCGCCCATATGCTTCCGCGCATGGACGACCCGCACTACCTTTCCGGCCTGAACCTGACCGGCCGCCGCGTCGTGGTCTTCGGCGGCGGTTCTGTCGCCCAGCGCCGGCTGCCCCGGCTGATCAGCGCGGGCGCCCGCGTCGAACTGGTGTCGCCGCACACGACGCCGTCGGTGCAGGGGATGGCGGACGCGGGGGAGCTGGTCTGGCACGAGCGCCGCTACACCGCGGGCGACCTGCGGGACGCCTGGTACGCGCTGGCTTGCACGAACAGCCCGGAGACCAACGCCGAGATCTGCGCCGAGGCGGAGCGCGAACGCGTCTTCTGCGTCCGCGCCGACGAGGGCGAATCCGGCTCCGCGGTGACCCCGGCGACCGGACGGCACGGCGGCCTCCTGTTCGGCGTCCTGTCCGGCGGCGAGCCGCTCCGCTCGGCCGCGGTCCGCGATTCGATGCTGGACGGCCTGCACGCGGGCACGATCGAGGACGGCCGCCAGCCGCATCCGGAAGGCACGCTGCCCGGCGTCGCGCTGGTCGGCGGCGGGCCCGGCGACCCGGACCTGATCACCGTGCGCGCCCGGCGGCTGCTGTCGCGCGCCGACGTCGTGGTCGTCGACCGGCTCGGCCCGCGCGATCTGCTGGACGAACTCGCGCCGGAGGTCGAGGTCGTCGACGCGGCGAAGATCCCGTACGGCCGCGCGGCGAGCCAGGACGTGATCAACCGGACGCTGATCGAGAAGGCCAAAGAAGGCAAGTTCGTCGTCCGGCTCAAGGGCGGCGACCCGTACCTGTTCGGCCGCGGCTTCGAAGAAGTCCAGGCGTGCGCCGAAGCGGGCGTTCCGGTGACCATGGTCCCGGGCATCACCTCGGCGTTCGCGGTGCCCGCGGTGGCGGACGTGCCGGTGACGCACCGCGGCGTCGCGCACGAGGTGGTCGTCGTGTCCGGGCACGTCGCGCCGGGCGACGAGCGGTCGCTGGTGGACTGGTCGCTGCTGGCCCGGATGCGCGGCACGATCGTGCTGATGATGGGTGTCGAACGGCTGCCGAAGTTCGCCGCCGCCCTGCTGGAAGGCGGCCGACCGGGCGACACGCCGGTCGCGGTGATCGAGGACGGCACGATGCGGACTCAGCGCGTGCTGCGCTCGACGCTCGCCTCGGTGGCCGACGAAGCGGCGGCCGCGGGCGTGCGTCCGCCCGCGGTGATCGTGTTCGGCCCGGTCGCCGGACTTGACCGGAATGAGGCCGGATAACGCCAGACAACGCGCTGTCCGCGCGCGAAGATGTCCGGTATGACCCTGCCTGCCTTGCCCGAGGAGTCCTTCCAGCGCGTGCTCTGCGTCGTCGCGCATCCCGACGACATGGAGTACGGCACGTCCGCCGCCGTCGCCCGCTGGACGGCGCGCGGCATCGAGGTCGGGTACCTCCTGCTCACCCGCGGCGAGGCAGGCATGCCGAACCCGCCCGAGGAGACGGCCCGGCTGCGCGTCGCCGAGCAGCGCAACGCCTGCGCGGCCGTCGGCGTCGAGCGGCTGACCGTCCTCGACCATCCGGACGGCGTGCTCGTCTACGGCCTCGACCTGCGCCGCGACATCTGCCGCGAGATCCGCCGGTTCCGGCCCGACGTCGTGCTCGGCTGCGGATTCGACGTCGAAACGCCCTACGGCTTCGACCAGGCCGACCACCGCGCCGCCGGGCTCGCGACGCTCGACGCGATCCGCGACGCGGGCAACCGGTGGGTCTTCCCGGAGCAGATCGACGACGAGGGCGTGGCTCCGCATTCAGCGCGCTGGTACCTCGTCCCCGGGCTCGCCGGTTCGGGCGCGACGCACGGCGTCGACGTCACCGGCGAGCCGCTGCGGCGCGGCATCGCTTCCCTGGAGGCGCACGCCGCGTACCTGGCCGCGCTCCCGGACCACCCCGCGCCCGCGGACTTCATCCCGCAGTTCGCGGCGATGAGCGGCAAGGACCTGGGTGTCGAGCACGCGGTCCTGTTCCGCGCCCACGATCTGCAGGCGCCGCCCGCGTTCCCCGACGCCGATCAGGAGTGACCCGTGAAGGACTCCTTGAGGGAATCAGATTCCCTCAAGGGCCCTTCACGGACCGTCGAGACGGGCAGGATCAGACGGGGTAGCGGCGGAAGGCGAAGTCCCGGATCGCCGCGCTGAGCCGTTTCGGGTCGAACCGCAGCTCGACCGGGCTGCGTGCCTGCACGAATTCGGCGTTCGGCAGGTCGTCGGCCAGGCTGCCCGCGTCGCCGAACGGGTGGATCGGGTCGCCCTCGTGGCCGATCACCAGCGCCGGCGTCGTGATCGTGCCCCGGATCGACTTCGGCGGCGCGATCCGGCCGAACAGCACGCCGTGCAGCAGGGCCGCCATCGGCGCCGGGTCCTGGCTCAGCGTGTCCGTGATGACGTCGACCCACTGGTTCCCGTGCGGTACCAAGTGCGCGGCCAGCGCGACCCCGCGCACCGTCGCGGGCAGGAATCGCGCGGCGAACAACAGCGGCGCGAATGTCAGCAGCCCGGCGACGATCGCGTTGTCCAGCACCGGCATCTCGACCACCAGCCCGCGCGCCCGCGACGGGGCGGCGACGGCCACCTCCAGTGCCACGTTCGCGCCCAGCGAGGTCCCGCCGACCACCGCGTCCTCGATCTCCAGATGGTCGAGCAATGCGACGGCCTGCTCGCCGAACGCGGGCATCGAATAGCGCCACGACTGCGTCGGCCGGTCGGAATCGCCGTGGCCGAGCAGGTCGAGCGTGACCACGCGGAACCCGGCGCGGGCGAGCCGCCGGGCCAGCGGCGCGTGCATCCGCCGGGTGAACATGATCCCGTGCATGAGCACCACGACGCGGTCGCCGCTGCCGTATTCGGTGTAGCACAGGCGCTGGCCCTCGTGCCGGAACGAGCCGGACAGCTCGATCGGCCGAGCCTTGCGGGCCGCCGCGGGTTCCGCCGGCGGGGCGTCGGCGACGGGCACGGGTGCCGGATCCATACGGGCGCCTCCCTCTCCACCTCGGGTCTCCAGGAAAGCATCCCGCAGCGCCGTTGGCACAGTGTCAACCGGATGAGCTGGGGTGGCCGGGATGAGTAAAGATGGCCGCATGACCGAACCAGTAGCCGCCCTGCCCGAACTCGCCTCCCTCCGCGTCGACCTCGACGGCGCGGTCGCCGAGGTGACCCTGCTCGGCCCGGGCAAGGGCAACGCGATGGGCCCCGACTTCTGGCGCGAGCTGCCGCTGGTGTTCGCCGCCCTCGACGCCGACCCGCGGGTGCGCGCCGTGGTCCTCGCCGGAAGCGGCAAGCACTTCTCCTACGGCCTCGACCTGCCCGCGATGATGGGCGGCTGGGCCCCGCTGCTGGCCGGCGACGCGCTCGCCGGGCCGCGCACCGAGTTCCACCGCGAGGTCCAGCGGCTGCAGCAGGCGGTCAGTTCGATCGCCGAATGCCGCAAGCCGGTGGTCGCCGCGGTGTCCGGCTGGTGCATCGGCGGCGGCGTGGACGTCGTCACCGCCGCCGACATCCGCCTGGCCAGCGAGGACGCCAAGTTCAGCGTCCGCGAGGTGAAGGTCGCGATCGTCGCCGACATCGGCAGCCTGCAGCGCCTCGCGCCGATCATCGGCGAGGGCCACGTCCGCGAACTCGCCCTCACCGGCAAGGACGTCGACGCCGCCCGCGCGGAGAAGATCGGCCTGGTCAACGACGTGTACCCGGATCAGGAGACGCTGCTGGCCAAGGCCCGCGAGCTGGCCGCCGAGATCGCCGCCAACCCGCCGCTGGTCGTCCAGGGCACCAAGCAGGTCCTGTCGGCCAACACCGAACGCCAGGTCGCCGAGGGCCTGCGCTACGTCGCCGCGTGGAACTCCGCGTTCCTGCCGAGCAAGGACCTCCAGGAAGCCGTCCAGGCCTTTATGGAGCGACGAGCGCCGGAGTTCAAGGGCGAGTAAAACAGGCACGGGAAAGCGAGCACGAGGAGTACGACGTGAGCAACGGCGCTGAGGTCACCGGCTACCAGGCATTCCGCGCGGCGCGGGACTATCTGCAGACCCATCGCGAGGACTACGAAACTGCCTATCGCGAGTTCGCGTGGCCGCAGCTGGACGAGTTCAACTGGGCCACGGACTGGTTCGACGCCATCGCGGCGGATCCGGCGAACGCGCAGCGGTACGCGCTGTGGATCGTGGAAGAGGACGGCACCGAGAACCGCTGGACGTTCCCGGAGATGTCGGCCCGGTCCAACCAGGTCGCGAACTGGCTGCGCGGCCTCGGCGTCTCGCGCGGCGACCGGGTGATCGTCATGCTCGGCAACCAGGGCGAGCTGTGGGAAACCATCCTCGCGGCGATCAAGCTGGGGGCCGTCGTCATCCCGGCGTCCACGCTGCTCGGACCGGCCGACCTGGTGGACCGCGTCGAGCGCGGCAATGCGAAGCACGTGATCGTGCGCGACATCGACGCGGAGAAGTTCGCCGACGTCGCGGGCGACTACACGCGCATCGCGGTCGGCGAACCGGTTTCCGGTTGGCACGCCTTCGAAACCGCGTACGCGTCGTCGGCCGAATTCACCCCGGACGGGGTCGCCCGCGCCGAGGACCCGCTGCTGCTGTACTTCACCTCGGGCACCACCGCGAAGCCGAAACTGGTGCAGCACACGCACGTCTCGTATCCGGTCGGCCATCTGTCCACAATGTACTGGATCGGGCTGGAGCCGGGCGACGTCCACCTCAACATCTCGTCGCCGGGCTGGGCCAAGCACGCGTGGAGCAACTTCTTCGCGCCGTGGAACGCCGAAGCGACGGTGTTCCTGTACAACTACGCTCGGTTCGACGCGGCCGCGCTGATGGCGCAGATGGACCGCTGCGGCATCACCAGCTTCTGCGCGCCGCCGACGGTGTGGCGGATGCTGATCCAGGCCGACCTCACCGCGCTGCGGACGCCGCCGAAGAAGGTCGTCGGCGCGGGGGAGCCGCTCAACCCCGAGGTGATCGAGCAGGTCGAGAAGGCATGGGGCGTCACGATCCGGGACGGTTTCGGGCAGACCGAAACCAGCGTCCAGGTCGCGAACACCCCGGGCCAGGACGTCGTGGCCGGTTCGATGGGCCGTCCGCTGCCCGGGTTCGCGGTCGCGCTGGTCGACCCGGTCACCGGCAAGCGCGCGACCGAGGGCGAGATCTGCCTCGACCTCGCGCACCGGCCGGTCGGCCTGATGGCGGGCTACGCGGACGACGACGAGCGCACGTCGGCTGCGTTTGCAGGTGGCTACTACCACACCGGAGACGTCGGCTCGGTCGACGAGCGCGGCTACATCACCTACGTCGGCCGCACCGACGACGTCTTCAAGGCGTCGGACTACCGGATCTCGCCGTTCGAGCTGGAGAGCGTCCTGCTGGAGCACGAAGCGGTCGCCGAGGCGGCCGTGGTGCCCGCGCCGGATCCGATCCGGCTGGCGGTGCCGAAGGCGTACGTCGTGCTCGCCTCCGGGCACGAGCCGGACGCCGAGACCGCGCGGGAGATCCTCGCGTACGCGCGGGAGCACCTCGCGCCGTACAAGCGGATCCGGCGGCTGGAGTTCGGGGAACTGCCGAAGACCATCTCGGGCAAGATCCGCCGGGTCGAACTGCGCGGCCGCGAAGGCGGCGAACGGCCGGAGGGCGAGTTCCGCGAGGACGACTTCCCGGACCTCAAGTCCTGAGCCGCGGCGGTGGTACCGGTCCTATTCGGCCGGTACCACCGCCGCCAGCACGGTCTGCTCGCCCTTGCTGCACGTCGTGCCGCCCTGCGCGGCGGGCGGGCCGGAAACGCACAGCCAGCCGTCGACGGTCGCGTTGACCGGGTTGTTCGAGCCTGCGGCCTGGCGGCCGTTGATCGCCTGGTGGAACTTCTTGACCAGCGCCATCGCGTCCGCGCACGGGATGGCTTTGTTGTCGTAGACGTACAACGTCATCCCGCTCGCCGCGGTGACGGTGCCGCACGTGCCTGGATTGACCGGCGGAGCCTGTTTCGACGGCTTCGGCGCGGCCGCGGTGCTGCTGGGCGCGGCCGGCGGGCTGCTCGCGCCGCCGGTCTCCGGAAGCGGCGGGGGAGCGTGCGTGCTCGGCGCGGCCGAGGCGATCGCGGAGGGCGCCGACGGGGCGGCCGCCGGTGGCGCTTGATCCCCCGAACAGGCGGTGAGCGCGGGCAAAACCACCACAGCCGCGCACAGCGGCCCGTACACGGTTTTCGACGGGAGCACCGCGATCCTTTCGCCGGGGTCGCGCCCATTCTGGCCCCTCGCGCCTCGCTGAGCGGCACCGACACACCGGAGCGGGCGTCGTCGAGTCTACTGTGGACGGTTGGTTTCCGGTTCCGGACCGGGAAATCCGCATCGCCGGGGCGCATCGTTCGGAGGAATCCGGACCGAGGCGGTTAACGCTCGGCGGTCCCGCGCCGACGTAGAGGGCAGGCGCCCCGCGCGTTCCAGGTCCCCGAAGCCCGACGCCAGAGAGCACGAGTCACCGAGAGCATGAGCACCGAAGCCGCCCCCGCAGCCGAGACCGACGCCCCGACCGATCCGCCGACCGAACCCTGCAGCGTGGTGTGGTGCGGCGGCCGCCCTTACGTCCTCGAAGCCGGCGCCGTGCGCCCGCGCTGGGTGGGCACCGACGGCCGCGGCCGTCCGGAAACGCTGAGCACCGCGCAATTGCGGCGCCGCGGATGGAGCCACCGCCGCGCGGCCAGCCGCCGCCGCTCGCGCTGACGCTTCCGCCGGATCGCGTCCGGAGCCGGGGAGGGGTCCCGGACGCGACCCGGCGGATCCGCCCGGATTCCCCGGCGCCGCACCGATTCGCCCGCGCCGTGAGCGGAATCGTTCCAGCCGCGCACCGGCTCCGCCGGATCCGCGGACAGAGTCCCGCAAGAGGTCCCGGGGCGGAACAACGCTTTCCGTATCGCGGAACAGTTCGCGCTGGGCTTCCACCCGTCGGCCGCCAGCGCGGCTCGGACGGCCGCCGCAGCGCAACCCCGGCTCCGTCGTCCGTCCCGCCAGGACGCCGCCGCAGCGCAACCCCGGCCCCGTCGTCCACCCCGCCAGGACACCGCCGCAGCACAACCCCGGTCCCGCCGTTCACCCCGCCAGGACAAACGCCGCGATCCCGGCCGCTCTAGGCTGGCCGCGTGACCACGGTCCCCGACGAGCCCAAGACCGAGCCCTCCCTGTGGCGGCAGGCGCTCACCGTTCCCAACCTGCTGTCGCTGCTGCGGCTGGCGGGCGTCCCGGTGTTCCTCTGGCTGCTGCTCGGCCCGAAGGAGGACGGCTGGGCGCTGGCCCTGCTGATCTTCTCCGCGCTCACCGACTGGCTCGACGGCAAGCTCGCCCGCTGGCTGGACCAGATGTCGCGGCTCGGCCAACTGCTCGACCCCGCCGCGGACCGGCTCTACATCCTCGCCACGCTCGTCGCCTTCCTCATCCGCGACATCATCCCGTGGTGGGTCGTCGTCCCGCTGGTGCTGCGCGAGCTGGTGCTCGGCGTCTGCGTGATGCTGCTGCGCCGGGGCGGGTTCGCGCCGCCGGAGGTCACCTACATCGGCAAGGGCGCCACCTTCGTCCTCATGTACGCCTTCCCGTTCCTGCTGCTCACGCAAGGCGGCTCGGACGTCGCCGCGGTCGCGCGGCCGATCGCGTACGCGTTCATGGTGTGGGGCGGCGTCCTGTATGTCTGGTCCGGCGCGCTTTACGTCGTGCAGGCGGCTCGCGCGCTGCGGACCCGGTGATGGAAGATTGCGGTCAGGAAAGCCAGCACCAGGAAGGGGAGCGGCGTTGACCACTCCGGAAGAACTGCGCTACACCGAGGAGCACGAGTGGGTCGCGACCCGCGAGGGTTCGCTCGTGCGGGTGGGGATCACCGAATACGCGCAGGACCAGCTCGGCGACGTCGTGTTCGTCGACCTGCCCGAGGTCGGCAAGCAGGTCGGCGCGGGGGACGCCTTCGGCGAGGTCGAGTCCACGAAGAGCGTCTCCGAGCTGTTCGCGCCGGTCGACGGCGAGATCGTGGCGGTGAACTCCGCGGTCGCCGATTCGCCCGAGCTCGTCAACTCCGACCCCTACGGCGAGGGCTGGCTCGTGGAGATCCGGCTCGACGACCCGGCCGGTCTCGAGGCGCTGCTCGAGGCCGAGGCGTACCAGGCTCTGATCAAGGGCTGAGCCGCTCGGCCCGGCGCCGGAGCCTCAAGGGGAGCCCGAGGGTTCCGGGCCGGTCGGGCACGGTACGTTGACAGCTACACGTTCTTGGTCGATGGCAACATTTCATGCGTAGAGGAGAGCTCAGGTGAGCACGAACGACGGGCCCGGCGTTCCCCCGGAGCAGTCTCCGGAGCGGACCTCTGTCTTCCGGGCCGATTTCCTGGCCGACATGGAAGGCCAGCAGGAGTCCGCGCCGGCCGCCGAGGCACCGGTGCAGGGCGTCGACGCCCTGCCGCCGGGTTCCGCCCTCCTGGTCGTGAAGCGCGGGCCCAACGCGGGCTCCCGCTTCCTGCTCGACCGCGACACCACCAGCGCGGGACGGCACCCCGACAGCGACATCTTCCTCGACGACGTCACGGTTTCCCGCCGCCACGCGGAATTCCGGCGCGAGGGCGGGGAGTTCGTCGTGATCGACGTCGGCAGCCTGAACGGCACCTACGTCAACCGCGAGCCGGTCGACCAGGCCGTTCTCGCCGGCGGCGACGAGGTGCAGATCGGCAAGTTCCGCCTGGTCTTCCTGACCGGCCCGGGGCACGGGGGCCAGGGGGCGCAGTGACGGCGGCCGGGCAGCCCGGTCGTCAGGAGGCCCGGCGGGACGGGTTGAGCATCGGGGCGGTGCTCGCGCAGCTGCGCGGGGACTTCCCCGATGTCACGATTTCCAAGATCCGCTTCCTCGAGGCGGAAGGCCTGGTCCGCCCGGGCCGCACGCCTTCGGGGTACCGGCAGTTCTCGCCGGCGGACGTGGAACGCCTGCGGTACGTGCTGTCCGCGCAGCGCGACCACTATCTCCCGCTCAAGGTCATCAAGGAGCAGCTCGACGCGGCCGACGCGGGCGCACAGCCGCCCGCGCCGGTCCCGGCGGCCCCCCAGCTGCCGCGGCGGCTCGTTCCGCTCGGCGACGGGAGCGATCCCGCCGGACTGCCCGCGGCGGCGGACTTCGAGACCGGGCCGGACACCCGGCTCACCCAGGAAGACCTGCTGGAGCAAGCGGGAATCGACGACGCGACGCTGGCCGAGCTGTGCCAGTACGGCCTGCTGCGCCCAGGCGCGGCGGGTTTTTTCGGCCCGGAATCGGTGCTGATCGCCCGCACGGTCAAGGCGATGACCGAATTCGGGCTGGAGCCGCGGCACCTGCGAGCGTTCCGCGCCGCCGCCGACCGCGAGGTCGGCCTGCTGGAGCAGATCGTGACCCCCGCGTACCGGCATCGTGACGCGGACGCGAAAGCCCGCGCGGACGAGGTGGTGCGCGAACTGGCCGCGCTGTCGGTCACGCTGCACACCTTGCTCGTCAAGGCCGGCATCCGCGGCGTCGCCGGCGATTGACGTCTATGCCCGAGACGCGGTTTTCGTCACTTGTCAATGACTGAACCTCAGCGCCGGGATGCCGTACCGTGAGAGACGGTTCGCGAGACCACGAACCGAGAATGTCCGCTGCGAGCGAGCACAGCGCCCGGATGACGGGTAGCGTCGGAGACAACGGTCGTCAGCCGTCGCCAGCGCTGCGGCCCGTGTGCACGAGAGGGAGGCGAAGCCCGATGAGCGAGATGCGCGTCGTCGGAGTGCGGGTCGAACTGCCCGCCAATCAGCCGATCTTGTTGCTGCGGGAGACCGAGGGCGAGCGGTACCTGCCGATCTGGATCGGCTCGGTCGAAGCCACCGCGATCGCCCTGGAACAGCAAGGGGTCCGGCCCGCCCGGCCGCTCACCCACGATCTGCTCAAAGAGGTCATCGGCGCGCTCGGCCGCGAGCTCGAGCAGGTCGTCATCACCGACCTCAAAGAAGGCACGTTCTTCGCCGAACTGGTCTTCGACGGCGACATCCGCGTGTCGGCCCGCCCGAGCGATTCGGTCGCGCTGGCGCTGCGGATCGGCGTCCCGATCCACGCGGTCGACGCGGTGCTCGAAGAAGCCGGCCTGATCATCCCGGACGAGCAGGAGGACGAGGTCGAGAAGTTCCGCGAGTTCCTCGACTCCGTCTCCCCGGAAGACTTCCGCGGCGCCGACACCTGATCGCCCCCGCCCGGTGGTTTCCCGCCGGGCACGAGCTCAGCGTGCGGTGGCGCGCGCGAACAGGTCCGCCAGCTCCCGGCCGTAGCGGTCCAGGTCGATCTCCGGATTCGCGGCGTAGGCGGCCGCGACCCCGTCGACGGCCTGCGCGATCGACAGCGCCACGATCTCCGGCGAGATGTCGCCGAACGCCCCCTCCTTGCGGCCCTGGTCCAGTTGCCGCTGCAACGCGCCGGTGCGCAATTGCCCGACCATGACGCCGGTCATCGCCCAGCCGTCGCGGTCGTCGGCGTGCGCGGCCATCTCGACCAGCACCCGCTCGCATTGCGGGTAGTCGCGCAGGAACGCGACCGAGGTTTCGATGTAGGCGCGCAGGTTCGCCGGCCGGTCCGCCGGGTCGAGACCCTCGCTGCGCCGGCGCAGGTATTCCGATTTGGTCTCGGACACCGTGCTCAGCACCGCCTGCATGAGGCCGGCCTTGTTCGTGAAGTGGTACGAGATCAGCCGGGTGCTGCTGAGGCCGGCCCGCTCCTTGATGCGCGCGAAGGTGGTGCGCGCGTACCCGTGGTCGGCGATCGTGGCGATGGTCGCGCCGATGATCTGCGCCCGGGTGGTGGCCTCGGTGACGCTGAGGCCGAGTTCGGCTTGCGTGTCGATGTTTACTTGCATGAGTAACAAGTTACTCGACCGAGTAAAAAATGGCAATCCCGTACGGCGAACGGGCCAAAGCCTCGACACGGCCTTGAGGTCCGCCGCGCGTCGCGTTGACCGGCTCGCGGCGCAGCCTTACCGTCAAAGGCGGTAAATCGCCACGATGTGATTCGCCGACCCGGCGCGCTCGTGGCAGTTTTCCCCGGCCGATCCCGATCCTGGGCTCGACCGGCCTGTCGAACGCCCTGCCGCGAGGCCGGGCGAGGGGAGGCTTGCGGTGGTCGAGGCTGGTCGTCCGGAGATACCTGCCGGACCTGTCGCCGACGGCGAGCAGGGCGAGCTGTTCCCCGACGCCTCGCTGCCCGACGAACTGGTCGGCTACCGCGGTCCCGCGGCCTGCCAGATCGCCGGGATCACCTATCGCCAGCTGGACTACTGGGCGCGCACGAAGCTGGTCGCGCCCAGCATCCGGACGGCGCACGGTTCGGGGTCGCAGCGGCTGTACTCGTTCAAGGACATCCTGGTCCTCAAGGTCGTGAAACGCCTGCTGGACACCGGGGTCTCGCTGCAGAACATCCGCGTCGCGGTGGACCACCTGCGCGTGCGCGGGGTGCGCGACCTGGCGAAGGTCACGCTGTTCTCCGACGGCACCACGGTGTACGAATGCACCTCGCCGGAGGAGATCGTGGATCTGCTCCAGGGCGGCCAGGGCGTGTTCGGCATCGCGGTCAGCGGGGCGATGCAGGAGATCAGCGGCACGATCCACGAGTTCCCGGCCGAGCGCGCCGACGGCGGTCTGGTCGAGGCCGTCGTGCCGGACGAGCTGACCCAGCGCCGCAACGCCCGCCGCACCGGCTGATCTTCCTCCGCGCTAGACTGGGCGCGCGATCGACGATCCCGCGCGGGAGAGACCGGACCGGCATCCCCGGTACGGCGCCGAAGGAGCAAGTCCTCCCCGGAACCTCTCAGGCACCCTGGACCGCGCGGACGAGACGCCTCTGGAAAGCGCATCGGCAGGAGACCACCAGCCGGTGCCGCCGACGGTGCAAGCCCGCGTATCCACGCGGGTGAAACTCTCAGGCGCCCCTCGGGGTACGGACAGAGTGGGGAGGGCCTTCTCGCGTGCGCGCCGGTCGAGGTTCAGACCTCCCGGGTGGTCTGAACCTCGTGGATGTGGTCAAGACCACATCTCGGCGTTTTCGGTCGGTCAGCCCGGAATCTTGTCCAGGAACCCGTGCACCTTGGCGATCCGGCCGTCGGCGATCTCGATGACGTCGAACCCGATCGCGATCGGCTCGGGGTTGCCCGGGGCCGACAGATACCACTGGAACCGCGCGAGATCGTGGTGCGCGTCCGGCTCCGCGGGCAGGCTGAAGACGAGTCCGGCGAACTGCGCCTGCGCGCCGCCGATGAATCCGTCGATCTCGTCCTGTCCGGCGACCGCGCCGAGCGGATCGGTGTAGGTCGCGCCCGGCGCGAAGACCTCCGAGACGAGCTGGCGCCGCCGCTGCGGGTCGGTCTCGTTCCAGACGTCGAGGTAGCGGCGGGCGACGTCGGCTGCGGTCGGTGCGGTGGTGGTCATCGCGGGATTCTCCTTGTGTCGTCCGGGTTTTCGGTCTCCCGGTTTCGGTAGGGCCAAGCTTGTCCGAACGGCGGCGGCTGGTCGATTACGCGGGAGGTAATCGGTTCGCCGTGCTGAACCGGGGCATGGATTACGGCCGTCTGCCGATCGACCGGCAACTGGGGAAATTCCGCGAGATCGTGACCCGCAACTGTTCTACTTCGACGATTCGGATCTCAGCTGGGAAGCGGAGAACTCGGTCATCGAGGAGGGCGCGCGGAGGTTCGGGGATCTCCCGATCACGGTGGAAATCCGCAACGAGGCGCGGGTGCATCTCTGGTACGAGGACCGCTTCGGCGACTCCTTTCCGTCCACGACGCCGTGTCTCGGGATTCGGCTGGACAGCGAAGGGGAGTGGCAGGTCTACGCGCCGCACGGGTTCGCCGACCTGTTCAACCTCGTCGTGCGGCCGAATCCCGGGCACGCGCCGCGGAGCAGTTACGAGGCGAAAGCCCGGCGGTGGCAACAACAATGGCCCGCACTGACTGTCTTGCCGTGGCCCAGTTGACGCGCGCCTCGGATACGGCGTACTTTCGATACGAAACAGTATCGTATCGAAAGTGGGATGGGCGTGTCGGATTCGCCAGTCGTGGGCAGGCCGCGCGATGCCCGGCGGGACGTCGCGATTCACGAGGCCGCCCTGGCGGTGCTGACTGAGGTCGGCTACGACCAGCTGTCCATCGAGGCGATCGCGGCGCGGGCGGGCGTGGCCAAGACGACGATTTACCGGCGGTACCGCGACAAAGCGGCCCTCGTCGCGGCGGCGGTGGAGCAGCGGCAAGGCTCCGCTCCGCCCGAACCCGTCGCCGGGGGATTGCGGGAGAACCTGCTGGCCGTCGTGGGGTGGCTGGCGCGCGAGATCGAGGAGCAGGAGATCGGCTTGCTGGGCGCGCTGTTCGCGGGCATGCGCGGCGATGTCCGGCTCGCCGACGAGATGCGCCGGATCCTGCGCCGGGACCAAGCGGCGATGGCGGATCGGCTGCCGGGCGAAGAACTGGCTCCTGGTGCGGCCGCATTGTTCGCCGAGGTCGCGCCCGCGGTGATCGTGCACCGGATCGTCTTCGCCGGAGAGCAGTGCGACGACCGGTTCGTGCGGCATCTCGTGGACGACATTCTGCTGCCGTTGCTGCGAAAGCATTGAGGGGAGTTCGGACATGATCATCATCACCGGAGCAACTGGCGCGCTCAACGGGGCGACGGTGGAGCACCTTCTCAAACTGGTCCCGGCGGAGGAGGTCGGCGTCAGCGTCCGGGATGTCGCCAAGGCACAGCATTTCGCCGACCGGGGTGTGCGAGTGCGGCAGGGTTCCTATGAGGACCGGGCGGCGTTGCGGCATTCCTTTGAAGGAGCCGAAAAGGTGCTGCTCGTCTCTTCGAATGATCCGCATGCGGACGGGGTCAGCTTGCATCGAGCGGGCATCGAGGCGGCGGCAGCGGCTGGGGCGCAACGGATTCTGTACACCAGCCACCAGAATTCCCGAATGGACACTCCATTCCCTCCGGGTCCGGAGCATGCCGCGACCGAACGGATTCTCGCCGAGTCCGGGGTCTCGTGGACGGCGCTGCGCAACGGGTTCTATGCGCACAGCATCGGTTGGCTGCTCGGGAACTGGCGGGAGACCGGAGTGATCTCGGCACCAGCGGACGGCGCGGTCTCCTGGACGGACCGGGCGGATGCTGCCGAAGCGGCGGCGGTGATTCTGGCCGGTGACAGTGTGTTCGACGGTCCGGTGACGTTGACCGCGCGGCAGGCGGTGACGTTCGACGACGTGGCTGAGATCGCCTCGCGGGTCTCCGGGCGCGAGGTGAAACGCGTGGTCGTGGACGACGACGAGTGGATCGCAGGCGAACCTGAGGAGATCGGGCGGATGAAGCTCTCGATGTTCCAGGCGGCCCGCCGAGGTCATTTCGCGGAGACGAGTCCGGTGCTGGCCGAGCTGCTCGGCCGCGAGCCGCGCAGCCTTACGCTCCAGAGCTGAAGAACTCTCGGCAGAAGGTGCGGAACGTTTCGGCGCGGCGGGTCAAGCGAGCGCCCTCCGCGCGGGCCAGGACGACGGGCGTCGTCGGGACTCGCTCACGCAATGGACGTACCGCGAAGGGCGTGCCTTCAACGGAAAGCTCCAACGGCGGGCGCTGCACCGACAGCGTGTAGCCGAGCCCTCGGGCCACCAACGCCCGCGCGAGTTCGAAGCTCGTCGTGCGGTGCGCGACCGGCATGGGCAGGCCGACGGAGGCGAAGACGTCGCGGAAATAGCGTTCCGACGGCGGTACGTCCAGCAGGATGAACGGCTCGTCCGCCAAGGCGCGCAACGAAACCGTCTTGCGGCGCGCCAGGGGATGGTCCGGCGGGAGGAGCACGCTCGGCGGCTGGTCGTACAGCTTGTCCACCGCGATCCCCGGCACGAGGTCTTGCCGGTACAGCACGGCCAGGTCGCAGCGGCCCTCCAGCAGGAGGTGCTGCAGGTCCGGGAGAGTGCCCTCGACGAACGTGACGTCGACTTCCGGATGCTGGGTCCGGAAGGTCGCCAGCGCGGCGGGCACGTGCAGCGGCGCGAGGGGCGTGTAGCAGCCGAAATTCAGGCGTCCGGCGAGATCTTGGCCGTAGTCGCGGGCGGTCGTGCCCAGCTCGGCGACCGACGTGAGCACCGCGCGGGCCTCGCCGACGACCTGGCGGCCGGCGTCGGTCAGCGCGGTCGTCCGGCCGGGGCCGCGCAGGATGAGCTGCACGCCCAAAGTCCGTTCCAGCGAAGCGATCGCCAGCGACACCGCGGACTGCGACACGTGACAGCTGTCCGCCGCCGCGGTGAGTCCGCCGGTGTCGGCGACCGCGACCAGATACTCGAGCTGGCGCAACGAGGGAGACATGAGGTCAGCTTATGTCCTTCACCAGAAATGTGAACTGGACCGATGACCGCCGGCGCGGCAGGGTCGGAGCATGACCCGGCACCAGCACCCGTTCGTCCCGTACGTGCCGCCTCGGCTGTCCCCGGAGGAAAGCCTCGCGCGCGGGCGGGAGCTGTACCGGCTGCTCGACCGGCGCCGGTCGGTCCGCTGGTTCTCCCCGGACCCGGTGCCGCTCGAGGCGATCGAGACCGCGGTGCGGATCGCGAACACCGCGCCGAGCGGGGCGCACCACCAGCCGTGGACGTTCGTCGCGACCGCGGACCCGGAGGTGAAACGCGCGGTGCGCGAGGCGGCCGAGGTCGAGGAGCGGAAGTTCTACCGGGAGCGCAACGCGCCGGACTGGCACGCGGCGCTCGCCCGGCTCGAAACCGACGAGCACAAGGAGTTCCTCGAGGTCGCGCCGTGGCTGGTGGTCGCGTTCGCGCAGAAGAGCACGCCGCTGCCGGACGGTTCGCTGCGGAAGAACTACTACGTCAACGAGAGCGTCGGCATCGCGTGCGGCATGTTCATCACCGCGCTGCACACCATGGGCCTCGCGACGCTCACCCACACCCCGAACCCGATGGGCTTCCTCAACGAGGTCTTCGAACGCCCGGTCACCGAACGGCCGTACATCCTGTTCCCGGTCGGCTATCCCGCGCCGGACTGCGAGGTGCCCGACCTCGACCGCAAACCGCTCGGCGAGGCGCTGGTGGTGCACGCGCCGTTACCTCGGGGGTAATGGTCTCCCGGCCGGCGAGGCCGTAGCGTCGGCCGGGTGACGACTACGGTGAAGGCCCCGGTCGGCGAACTGCTCCGGGAATGGCGCGACCGCCGCCGCATCAGCCAGCTCGACCTCGCGATCTCGGCGGACATCTCGACGCGCCACCTGAGCTTCGTGGAGACCGGAAGGTCCAAGCCGAGCCGGGACATGGTGCTGCGGCTGGGCGAGCACCTCGACATCCCGCTGCGCGAACGGAACCGCCTGCTGCTGGCTGCGGGCTACGCACCGGCGTACGGCGAGTCCGACATCGGGGCGCCGGAGATGACCGTGATCCGCGAAGCCGTTCGGCGGCTGCTGGCCGGACACGACCCGTATCCGGCGGCGGTGGTCGACCGCGGCTGGAACCTCGTCGACGCCAACCTGAGTCTTGGGGTGCTCACCGAAGGCATCGCACCGGACCTGCTGACCGGGCCGGTGAACGTCCTCCGTGCGACGCTGCACCCGGACGGGATGGCGCCGCGGGTGCTCAATCTGGGGGAGTGGCGGGGGCATCTGCTGGGACGGTTGCGGCGTCAGGTGGAGCAGACCGCGGATGCCGGGCTGGCGGAGTTGCTGGAGGAGCTGCGCGGGTATCCGTGCGATGACGAGGTCCCGGAGGTCGAGGTCCCTGGGCCGGGCGACATTTTCGTGCCGCTGCGGTACCGGCAGGGGGATCTGGAGCTGACGTTCTTCAGCACGGTGGCGACTTTCGGGACTCCGTTGGACGTGACGGTCGCGGAGCTGGTGATCGAGTCGTTCTACCCGGCCGATCCGGCGACGGCGGCCTTCCTGCGCGAGCGCGTGACCGGCTGAACGCCGTTACGATCGGGACCATGCGGGCGTTCGTGGTGACCGGGCCGGGGGAGGCGGGTCCGGCCGAGGTGCCGGAGCCGGTCGCCGGGGTCGGCGAGGTGGTCGTCGACGTGGAGCGGGCCGGAGTCTGCGGCACGGACGTCGAGTTCTTCACCGGCGAGATGCAGTACCTCGCCGACGGCCACGCGCGGTACCCGATGCGGCTCGGCCACGAATGGTGCGGCACGGTGTCCGAGACCGGTCCCGGCGTGCATCCTGCGTGGGTCGGCCGCCGCGTCACCGGCGACACGATGCTCGGCTGTGGGGACTGCCGACGCTGCCGGGGCGGCCACCAGCACGTCTGCGAGCACCGGCAGGAGGTCGGCATCCGAGGCGGCCGGGCGGGAGCATTGGCGGAACGTCTCGCCGTGCCGGTGCGATCGCTGCACGAGCTGCCGGACGCGCTGGATCCCGTCGCGGGCGCGCTGGTCGAACCGGGCGGCAACGCGTGCCGCGCGGCGCGGGCGGCGGCGGGGGAGCGGGTGCTGGTTCTCGGGCCGGGGACGATCGGGTTGCTCACCGCGCTGTTCCTCCAGGCCGCGGGCAGCGAGGTGCATCTCGTGGGCGCGACGCCGTGGTCGGTGGAATTCGCGCGCGGCTTGGGTTTCTCGGCTGGGACGAGCATTCCGGAGCCGCCGTTCGACGCGGTCGTGGACGCGACGGGCGATCCCGCGGCTCCGGCCCTCGCCGCGGAGATGGTCGAACCGGCGGGGCGGGTTGTCTACATCGGACTCGCGGGGCGGCCGAGCCTGCTCGACACGCGGGCGTTGGCGTTGAAGGACGTTACGGCGATCGGGGTGCTGAGCGGGTCGCCGGGATTGGCGCAGGCGATCGACGCGTACGCGTCCGGCGAGGTCGATCCGCGGCCGTTGGTGGCGGCGACGGTCGGGCTGGGCGAGGTCGCGGCGGTGCTCGGCGGGGAGCGGCCGCCGGGGGCGCCGAAGATCCACGTCGACCCGCGCCGGTAACTAGGTTGCTTGGCGGGCGCGGAAACGAGAGGCTCGGGGCATGAGTGCCGACCTGACTTTCCGCCAGCCGACCGAAGACGACCACGCCCGCGTGCTTGCCGCGCTGGGCCCGTGGTGGGGCGGGCTGAAGGGCGAAGCCGGTGCGAAGGAGCGCGCGTTGCTGGTGCCGCGCCTGTACTTCCAGCACTTCACCACGACCAGCCGCCTGGTCGAGCGTCCGGACGGGACGCTCGCGGCGTTCCTGATCGGCTTCGTCTCGCAAACCGACCCGGACACCGCGTACATCCACTTCGTCGGCGTCGACCCGGAGTTGCACGGGCAGGGGATCGGCCGGTCGTTGTACGAGTGGTTCTTCGGCCGGGTGCGGGAATCGGGGGTGCGGAAGGTCAAGTGCATCACGAGCCCGCAGAACACCGCTTCGCGCGCTTATCACGCGAGGCTCGGGTTCGAGGTCTCCGAGGTGCTGCTGGACTACGACGGGCCTGGGCTGGACCGGGTCGCGTTCACTCGCAGCCTGGCCGACGAAGCGGCCTGAAGCCGTTGCGGCAGGGTCACCGGCCTTGCTGGGACGCACCGGTGCGGGCCCCGAGGTCGTCGGGGGTGAGCGGGTGCCGGGGCGGCTGGTCGAGCACGATCCGGCGGGTCGCGGTCTGATCCGGGCCGACGTGCAGGAGTTCGCCGGGCCGGAGGTGCTGCCAGGCGGGGTCGTCGTCCATCCGTTCGCTGGCGACGACGACGGCGCGACGATCGGCGAGACCGCTGGAGCGCGCCCGGATCCGCCCGGCGGCGCTGGCGTGTTCGAGCCGCCGGTCACCGTGCGGCCCGCCGGGGCAGCGCTGCAGGACCCAGAGATCGTGCGTGTCCGGGTAGCGCAGTGCCCACAGTTCGGTCGGCGTGGTGAGAATCAGGTTGATCGCGTACACGGGCAGATTGGCGGCGGCCCAGCGTGCGGCGGCGGCGATCCCGGCGCTGACGTTGCCGCCGCGGGCTTCGGTTTCCTTGGTGACGAGGGCGAAAAACCGTTCTGAGTCGGTGTCGCCCTCGACGAGGTCCCGGCAGTCGCCGAGCCGTTCTTCCAACCGGGGCAGGTCACCGATGACGCCGTTGTGGGCGAAAAGGCGTCCGTGCTGGACGAAGGGATGGGTATTGGCCGGTTCGAGGCCGCCGGTCGAGGCGTAGCGGATGCGGGCGAGGAAGGTCGCCGATTCGCAATGCTTTGCCTCGTAAGCGAACTTCTCGTCCTCGTAGGCGGCGAACGGCTGTTTCCGCACTTGCGGGGAGCCGTCCGCGTCGAACACGCCGAGCCCCGTCCCGTCGGGCTCGCGCCGGCTCTGGACGGCGAGGCTGTCGGGCGCTTCGAGCAGCCAGAACGTGGCGTGCACGCGCTGCGGGGCAGCGGACAGACCAAACAGACGGCACATTCCGGAACCCTTCCCGCTGGCTGTTCGTCGTCGGGTCGTTCGGGATGATTCTGGGCGCGATCGAGCAGGCGAACGTCTCCTCATTTGTCGCTGTCGGCAGGACTGCGCGCGCGGTCTTACGTCGCTTTGAGCGGATCGAGGAAATCCGCGACAGAAGCGGAGACCGCGTCGGGCGCCAGTTCGGCCATGTGGTGACCGGAGTCGATGCCGTGCCCGCGCACGTCCTCGGCCCACTCCCGCCAGATGCGCAGGGGATCGCCGTAGAGGTCTTCCAGATCGTCGCGCAGGGACCACAGGACGAGCACTGGTTGCTTGAGCTTCCGGCCGGCGGCGCGGTCGGCTAGTTCGTCGCGGTAGTCCACGGTGAGACCGGCGCGGTAGTCCTCGAGCATGCCGCGGACGACTTCCGGGTCCCGCGTCGCCGCGCGCCATTCGGCGTGGTTTTCGCGGCCCATTTTTTCGGGGTCGCCGCGGTACCACGAGTCGGGGTCGGCGTTGATCACGCGCTCCGGGGTTTCGGGCTGGGCGAAGAAGAACCAGTGCCACCACTCGGTCGCGAACTTCGGGGTGATCCGGCCAAGGTGTTCGCTGATCGGAAGGCAGTCGGCCAGCACCGCCCGGAGCACGCGGTCCGGGCGGTCGAGGGCCATGCGGAGGGCGAGGCAGCTGCCCCGGTCGTGCCCGACGACGGCGAACTGTTCGTGGCCGAGCGCGCGCATCACCGCCAGCAGCCGTTGCGCGCTTGCCCGTTTGGAGTGCGGCTCGTGGTCCTCGGCGGGTTCGGGCTTCCCGGACCGGCCGTATCCGGGGAGGTCGGCGCACACGACCGTGAATCCGCGTTCCGCCAACTGAGGCGCGACCCGATGCCAGGTCGCCGAGGTGCGGGGATGGCCGTGCAACAGCAGGACCGGCGGGCCGCTTCCCGCGTGCCGCACGAAAACGGGGCAACCGGCGCCGTCCACCGTCTCGGTCGTGAAACCCTCGAACATGGATTCGCTCTCCCCAGGTTTCGTTGCGGCAAGCCATGAAGGTCATGGGCCGCGACATCGCGGGCGGTCATCGGCGGCGGCGCGCGGCGACCATCGGCACGGCCAAGATGCCCAACGACAGCACGATGATGATGACGACGCCCACGATGTCCCCGTCCGGCAGCAGGGGCCGGATCACGAATGTGTAGACAGCCCACCAAGCCGCCAAGAGGAGCGCCCGCGCCACAAGGGCACGCCGTGGGTGTCCCTTGAGAAAAGCCACGGTCACTCCTGTGCCGATCCTGTTGTGAGCCCGGGCGCCGGCTTGGTCAGCGGGCTTCGATGACGGTCCGGAACTGCTCCGCGGCCCGCTCGACCTTCTTCTGCGGGTCGGCCAGCAGCGACGCGACCGCTTCGCCCAGTTTGCCCGCCGGAGGCTCGTACTCGAGGGAGATCTCGACACCGGTGCGGCCGTCGCCCTTGTCGTCGAACCGGACGACGCCGGAGTTGCGCACGTCCGGGTCCGCGTCGTCCACAGTGGTCCAGGCGATTGTGCGCGGGGGCGCGTCCTCGGCGATCCGGGTCTCCCATTCCACTGTGGACCCCGCCGGTCCGTCGACCTTCCAGCGGGTGCGCGTCTCGTCGCCGTCCACGGCCTCGACCGACCGGACGTCGGAGAACAGTTCCGGCAGCCGCGTCAGGGGCCGCCACCAGTCGTAGCAGGCCTGGGCTGGGGCGTTGACCTCGACGTAATGCGCTGCAGCAGCCATGGCGCCTTTCCTCGGAGATTCTGCGGAGTCTTGCCGAGTTCTCCGGCTACCCGGCCGGACGGGAGAGCAAACGCGCCGCGCGAGTGCCCAGCGTGCCGCGCTTCCGCGGAAGACGGCCGTAGCGCGCCACGCCCAGTTCGATCGTGCGTCGCCCGCAGGACGTCATCGGCCGGGCCAAGGGCATCTTGAGGCGGGGCAAGCGGTGCGGCTTCTCAGGGATCTCGGTGTCGCTGAGCGTTTTCGGCGGCCGACCCGGTGAAATGGGCCACGAGATTCGTGCGCCGGAGCAGCCGGTCGAATTCCGGCGACCGGTCGTCCAGGTGCAGCGCCGCGCCGGCTGAGCGGACCAGCCGGTCGACCATGAGCAAGGCGGCCAGACCCGACGAGTCGCAAAAGGACAGTCCGCCGCAGTCGAGGCGGACGGTGCGGCAATCCGGTTGCGCGGCCAGCATTTCCCGGGTCGCGCCGATGAGTGCGGGCTGGCTGTCGTAGTCGAGTTCGCCGGTGACGGTCAGGCGCGCGATGCCTGGGTGCGGCATGCTCCACGTGCAAGCGAGCGGGTGCGGCGGCATCATGGGCGGCTTTCAAGATGGTCGTTGGGCCGGAGAAGTTCGGCCTGCGCGCGGTCGAGGGTGGCGCGGGCCCGGGGGAAGTCCCGCAGTTCCGCGCCGAGGACGTCCAGTGCGGGCGTCAGATAGCCGGACGGGACGCCGCGGGCGGCGAGGATGTCGGCGGTCCAGCGCAGGAAACCCGTGAACAGCTCGGGATCGTCGACGTAGACCGACGTCTTGAGGTAGTCGACGATGCTCGCCAGATCCTCGACGGTGTGCTGCAGCTGGAGTTCGCTGTAGCGGGCCACCGCGGGGATCCGTTCGCGCAGCCCGGCGAGCGCGGCCTTCACCAGCTGGGGCGAGGTTCGCGAGATCATGGTGTATTCCTGGTCGAGCAGGTGCGGCAGATCGTCCACGGCCTGGTGCGCGCCGCGGGGCGCGCCCAGCGGTTGCCCGGCGAGGAGGTCGGCGGCGGCGCGAGCGTCGGGCGCCCAGGCGTCGGCGCCGAACAGGCGGGCATAGCGGCCGTCCGTTCCGAACGCGGCGCCGCCCGCGATGACCGGGACGCCGGCGGCTTGGCACGCGGTGATCGTCGCGTGCGCGGCGGGCAGCCGCGTCGGGATCGAGCCGGACAGTGCGACAGCGTCCGGGCCGGTGCGGTGCACGTCGGCGATCAGGTGCGACGCCGGGACCTGCGCGCCGAGGTAGTCGACCCGGAACCCGCGCGACCGCAGCACTTCGGCCAGCAGCCGGGCGGGCAGCGCGTGCCATTCCCCGTCCACGCAGGCGACGGTCACCCGGGCGAGCGGAGGACCGGACGACGGGCCGGAGGCGAGGCTCACGGCGGCGACCACCCGGTCGTTGATCGCGGTGACGGCATGTTCCCGGGTCACGGTCAGCCGGTTGGCCGCCCACTCCTCGCCGACTTTCCGCTGCACCGCGCCGATCACGTCGAGCAGGACGGTTTCGGTGTCCATTCCGGACTCGAGGGCCCGGAGCGCGATGCCGCCCGCCGCGTGTTCGTCGCCGTCGGCGGCCGCGGTCCAGAGCTGGGCGGCGACGTCCTCGACGGACAGCGACGGGTCGGTGCGAGGCTTGCTCGAGGCGGTCATGCGGCGGTGTACCTGCCGCGGCTCGAGCCGCCGACCGCCGACAGGTGCTGGCCGCGAGGCGCGGCGATCACGACGACTGCCATGTCGTCGTGATCGCGTTCGCGAGCCCATTCGGCGGCGAGCATGTGGACGTGCTCGGCGATCGCCTCCGCCGGCATGCCCGCGCACCGGGTCAGCGCCTCGTGCAGGCGCTCCTCGCCGAACATCTGATCGCCCAGCGGACCGCCGCGCGCCTCGGTGATGCCGTCGGTGTAGAGCAGGCACGTCTCGCCGGGCGCGAGCGTGACTTCGACCGTGGTCGTGTCGATCTCGGGCAGCACGCCGACCACGGTGCCGACCGTGTCCACCACCTCGACCTCCCCGTTCGCGCGGACGATCAGCGGCGGCAGGTGCCCCGCGCACGTCAACCGCAGCCGAAGACCGGTGGCCAGCGGCGACACCGACGCGAGCGCGAGGGTGACGAAACGGGTGTGGTGGGAACTGAGCAGGGCGTCGTTGAGCATGCTGAGCACGCGATGGTGGTCCGAGGCCAGCGGCAGCAAGGCGTGCAGCGTGTTGCGGACCTTCCCGGTGAGCACCGCTGCTTCGACGCCTTTGCCGCACACATCGCCCAGCACCACGAGCGATTCCGGGCTGTCGCCCGCCGCCGGGTAGACGTCGTAGAAATCGCCGCCGACCCGTTCCGAGTCGAGCGCGGCGCGATACCGTCCCGCGAGCTCCGCGCCCGCGACCTCGTGCAGCACGGGCGGAAGCAGTTCGCGCATCAGCGTTTCGGTGATCGACGACTGCTGGGCGAACATCCGCGCGGCGGACATCGCCACTCCGGACCGGGCCGCGAACAACCGGGCGAAGATCTCCTCGTCCTCGCTGAACGCCGCGCGTTCGGCCTTTCGGAGGAGAACCAGCGCCCCGGCCGGGACGCCGTGGCCGGGCAAGGGCGTCACCACGATCGAGCCCACGTCGCCGAATCCCGGGGGGATCAGCCACGCCGGCGCGGACGCCGGGTCGATCCAGCGCGACGGGACCGGCGGAAACCCTTGCAGCGCCTCGGCGAGCCCGGGCACCTCGGACAGCTCGGCGGCGAGTTCGAGCTGCTCGGGTTCACGGCCTCGAACGCAGAGCACCGCCGGAACGCGGTGCTGTGCGGCCGGAGTGATCAGGAGCGCCGCGTCGGCGAGGTGCTGCACGGCCAGCTTTCCGGCGACCTGCATGCACCGCTGCAGATTCAGCGACCCCAGCAACGCGGTCGACGCCTCGGCGAGGAACTGCGCCCGCCGCCGCTCGGTGCGCAAGGCGGTCTCGGCGAGGCGCGCGTCGGTGTTCTCCGTCAGCCACCAGGTGATCGTTCCGTCATCGTGCGTTACCGGGTGCACCTCGTAGCTGCGATCCCAGCTGTCCTCGGCACCGCGTACGCCTTCGATACCGCCGTCCGGCCAGCCGGCTATCGCTTCGGCGAGCACCGCGCCCGGCGCAGCTTGAGGAAACAGCCGTTCGGCCGCGGCATTGAGCGCGACGACCGTGCCGTCGGCATCAGTGACCAGCACAGGGCAGGGTGCTGAACTCCACCTAGATACGACATCCGCGGAAAGGTCCGCCCGTTTCAGATCCGCCACGAGCGGTCCTTCACCCCGTTTTCGTCTAGCGGACGGTGCCGTCCGGAGAGCCAAAGCCCCGGATACCCGCCCGCGGCCGTCTCAAACCTCGTTTTCCGGGCAGCGGCCCAGGCGGCTCCGCCGGCTTCGGGTCTTGACCGGCGGAGCCTGGAGCCGGGTCTCCTGCGCGCCGAAGACCAACTCTGCTCACCGGCTACCCGTTCGTGAGGAATTCACGCGGCCCGTCCGGGTTCAGACGTCGAGTTCCTGGTGCCGCTCGGCCACGGTGTGGGCGAGGTCGACCAGTTTGACGTTGAGGTCCTGGGACGTGCGGCGCAGGATGTCGAACGCCGCGTCGGCCGAGATGCCGCGGCGGTTCATCAGGATGCCCTTGGCCTGGCCGATCAGGTCCCGGCTGTCGACGGCGCGCTTGAGATGGATTTCCTTGAGCGCGGCCGCGGTGTGCGCGGCCGATCCGGCGAGGGCGAGCGACGCGTGGGAAGCCAGCACGAGCGCGTTGTCGACGGCGGCGTCGTCGAAGGCCCCGGCCCGGCGGCTGTAGAGGTTGATCGCACCGGGCGGCAGGTCGGATTTGAGATCCGGCAGCAGGGTCGAGGCCAGCAGGGAGCCGAACCCGAAGTCCCCGGCGCGCCTGCCGAATTCGGGGAACGCCTCCGAGTCCGGGAGGTTGTTGGCCAGCGCGTACCCAGGCCGGCCTTGCAGCGCGGCCTCCAGGCACGGTCCTTCGCCGGTCTGGTACTGGACGCGGTCCAGTTCCTCGGCGGTCGCGTCCGTGCAGACCGGCGTGTGGAACCCGCCGTCGGCCGAGCGCAGGGTGATGCTGGCCAGGTCCGCCTCCGGGACGATCCGCAGCGCGGCGGACACCACGCGCTCCATCGCTTCGTGCAGGGAGCCCGCGCCGAGCAGGTGCACCGCGAGCGCGCCGAACCGCTGCGCCAGCGGTCCTTCGGCGGCGACCCCGGACCGGGCCCAGCCCTCGACGGCCGGTTCCGCGCAGAACGCGATCCGGTCCGCCTCCCAGTCTTCGGCGTCTCTTGTGCCGACCTCAGTCACCGCGGCCTCCTTTTTCCCTGCCCAGCGCCACCGCCGAACTTTACCGGCACGCGGGAACGGGCCGGCGGACCGACGACCGGCGCTTCAGCGCGGCGAGGAGGGAGGCCGGGTCCGGCGAGGCTCGCGACGCGGCGGCGGCCGGAACCGAAGCCGTACGAAATCACCACGGATCTCGACACCGTCGGCGTCTACGATTTCGGCGGCAAGCTCGCCGATTCGATGAC